>CALXXA010000040.1 GCA_944392585.1 uncultured Alphaproteobacteria bacterium
AACAAAATGCGACACTCGCCGGACAGAAGGCCGCAGAAGCCGGTAATCAAGCATTATTAGCGGCTCAAAAGGCGGAAGCGGCAGCGCAAAGTGCTGACTTGGCACAGGAAAAAGCAACTCTTGCAGAACAAAAAGCGACACTCGCCGATCAAAAGGCAACTGAAGCCGGCAATCAAGCCTCAACAGCGGCTCAAAAAGCGGAAGCAGCAGCACAGAGCGCGGACTTAGCACAAGAAAAAGCAACTCTTGCAGAACAAAATGCGATACTCGCCGGACAGAAGGCCGCAGAAGTCGGCAATCAAGCCTCAGCGGCGGCTCAAAAGGCGGAAGCAGCCGCGCAGAGTGCTGATTTGGCACAAGAAAAAGCAACTCTTGCAGAACAAAATGCGACACTCGCCGGACAGAAGGCCGCAGAAGCCGGTAATCAAGCATTATTAGCTGCTCAAAATGCTTCTTTTGCCGGACAAAATGCTGTTTTGGCAGAAGAGAAAGCCTTAGAAGTATCAAACACATATTCAAACATCCAAAGCCTTATCCAAAATAAAGCAGAAAATAATGGAAGTAACGTAAATGCTGAATCTTTTGTAAAGGCGTTAGGGTTTGACTGGTATGATACAGGAACAAGAGGATTCGTTTATAAATTCCCAAGCGGCTTTAAAATACAGGTTTTTCGAGCTTTTGAAAATCCAACAAACTTTACATGGACTTTTCCTGTCGCATTTGACGTATGGTACCAAGTTATATCAAGTGCGTGTATCGTCCTGAATCATGCAACTTCTTTAACTTCTTTAACAATAGATGATAATAATTATGGAGTTAGTAGTAAACTAAATATGCTGGATTTAATGGCGTATGGAATTTAATGAGGAGTAGAAATATGTTTTATGGAAAGCATAAAGTTGATGGAAATTATGGTTTTTTCTTAACTCAAGATAATTGTGATAATGGGGTGGAAATCTCCCTGGAGGAGTGGAAGAATTTATTATCTGCTCAGTCTAAAGGTAAAATGATACAGCCTAATGAGAAAGGATATCCTTCTTTGGTTGATTGTGTCGATACACGAACCTATGCTCAAAAACGACAGGCGGAATATCCGGATATCGCTGATTTCTTAGATGCTCAAGTTAAGTTATTATCTGGAAATAAAAATCTTTCGGAAGAAGGACAAAAACAATTAGATACATATGTTCAAACTTGTTTAGCTGTTAAGAAAAAATATCCAAAATTTTAAAAAGAACCTCCCTCTTTAAAGAGGGAGGAGACAATTTTTTATTTTCTTTTTAGTTCCTTATATTTTCTTTTGTATTTTTTTCTTTTTCCCCCGAAGGTGATTTTTGAGAGCAGTTTATACTTATATTTCTTATATACAAAATATAAACTGTTCTTTAAAAAATAATGTGAGAGATTTAAGTTTACTTCATTAAGGCGTTGTTCTATCCATCGCATTCGATTTTCGTTTTCATACTCTTTTAATGGACACATTGAAATAGGGAAGGGAATATTAAGCCATTGTTGATAAAAAGATCTGATTTTAGGTATCAAATCTTTATTTTCTTCTCTTTGGGTGTAGAAAAACAGATGAATCATAGGAACTTCTAAATCAGAAAATATTTTCTTATTATATTTCTTGCAATAAAGTAATGTTTGATGTTCATCATCAACGTGATTAATATTTATTTGATTCCAAAATTCTCGTCTAAAAAACATGCAGTTTATAGAATACCTTTCTTGATTAGAGACTTCCACATATCCTTTCCCTTTTGTGGCTTGAACTAAAGTATCGGGTTTCATCGTTGTTTGTTCATGTAACCACCTGGAAACATATGGGTTCCTCCAAATTGTTCCAGCACATCCATCAGAAATATTTTGTTTGTCATTAATGTAATAAGCAGATTCTGAATAGTTAGGTAATCCGACATAATGATCTCGAGCAATATCCTTAAAATAGGTTTCTTTTAAATCCATGAGATCTAATGTTCTAGGGAAACCCCAGGGGTTGTTGTTAACGAGACTCGTAACATACGCGAGTTGGTTTTTATATTTTATTTCGCATTTTTGATAGCATATAAATAGCCTTTCTATCCAATCTGGCGTCAAAGGAAAAACGTCATCATCAACTTTACATATGTAATCATACTGCTTCATGAGATTGGAATTTAATAACTGTTGTATCGAATGATAAGGCTTTTGAGGTGGGATCCAATCAACAACTTTTATTTGATGAGGAAATAAATCTTCATATCTTTTTGCGACACGATAGGTCCTTTCTGTGTCATATGTCCCTCGACCATTTTGCAGAATATAAAGCTTTACTTTTTCCGGAGTAAATTTTGTGTACGCAGCCAACGAAATTTCCAGAGATTCAAAATCTGCGTAACTTAATAAAACAATTGCGATTTTTTCATAAGGTATTTGTATCATGATAGGGCCTCTTTGTTAAGATATTTAAATTGCTTCATTTTATTTTTTATTTTATTTCTTTTTTCTTTTATTTTTCTTTGGAGCTCTCCCCATGTTAGTTCGGAAAGAATGCGATATTTCAGATATCTTTTTTTCATAGAGTGGTACTTTTTAATTAATGTTTCTTGTGTCACGGGATCTTCAAAATAAGCGACTTTTAATTCTTTGATTTTAATTGCAGGATTTTTTCTTAATTTATACATATAAACACAAAAAATTAATTCTGATAAATAACCGAGTGTTCTTTTCCCATTTACAGAATAAGAAGAAACGTCAATTTTAGAACGTAATGTTTCTAAAATATGGAACATAAAATCACTGCAATGGAAGAAAAGATCTTTGTTCATAATAAACATATTGTAAAAATACTTGGAATAAGAGGTCTTAAGCTCTTCAACTTCATTTTTATAATCAGGATATAGTTCTACAATTGTTTTTAACATTAAATCAAAATCTTCCACATGAGAACCATCAATATGAAGTTTATAATCATCTCGGAGCGTCGTAAAGTTTAATAAGCGCATATCTCCTTGTTCTACAACAATACAATCATATTGTTGACATGTATCTTGGATCATTTCTTCTGTTAGACCGGCTTTTTCTAGATAATCCGGCATTACATAAGGAAGATGGATTCGACTGTAACATTTTTCAATCGTATTAAGTTCTTTGTTTTTGTAAAGAGTGTCTTTAAATAAAAAGTGGCGTCGATGATGCATAAATCCAATATAATCCGGATTTCCAAGCCGATCATAGTTTTTCCACGCCCAATACTGAGCGGTGACTTCACAATATTGACGATTGTAAACAGATATATTATCTCCCGTGTTGTCTCCTATCATATGCTTTTTCATCCAAGATAACTCTTTCTTTGTTAAAGGACCGCTTCTGGATGTTTCTTTCGTACAAGCCCGACCAAGATGAATCGGTGTTAAAATTGAATTTTTCAATATATAGCAAGGCTTGAAATAACCAACTAGTATTTTTATGGATGGTTTTTGATTCGACATGGATTTCTCCTTACATATGTTTCAACAGTTTTTTCCTAAAAGCTTTTCTTTTGGTCTTGTTTATAATAAAAGAGCTTAGTGTTTTTACAAGCATTTTTTTGTATAAAGAGACCGGAGCGTTTATTTGAAATAAAAATTCTTTGTCTTCTTGCCATAAGGCATAAACAAACTTCTTTAGATGATCATCAAAATATTTAAAGCTGAAGAGCCCTTGAAAAGGTCTGTAAAAAGTTATTAGTTCTTCATAGAACTGTTTCTTTATTTCAGAGCTCGTTGTAATAAAATAACCGTGTAAACATTTAGTAACATGATAGAAGAATTCATTTTCATATCTATCTAAAAGATTTTCTTTTTTCATGAAATTTATAAGATAATTTGCATGATCTAACAAAAAAAGAACTTCTTTCCCCGGCGCAATTGTCGAAGAAAGCTGTTCTTTTTCATGACGATAATATAAAAGGTATTCAGGAACAATGGAAATACGATTCGCTTTGAGAAGAGCTTCAAATACAAATGGAAAGTCTTGATAACTAGCTCTGGGGGTCTTCTGTAGTTTAATCTTTTTTATAAAAGAGCTTTTGTAAATTGCGGCCCAGATAGAGGAATGATATGTCAAAATTTCAGGATAATCTCTTACATTAAAAGGACTCGTGGGCTCTTGAATAAAATCTGAAACATAGTGATATTCTTTTCTTTGGTTCTTAGCGTATTGATTAAAAAGGTAAAAATAACACTTTGTTATGTCTGTTTTATTCCTACTTGCCTCTTTATAAAGTTTCTCATACATGTCCGGTTCAATAAAATCATCGGATTCTATTATTCCTATGTAATCTCCATGCGCAAGTTGTATCCCTCGATTAACACTATCTCCATATCCACTATTCTGCTTATGAAGTACATGAATTCTTTTGTCTGTGTGATGATAAAAATCACAAATAAAACCACTTTGATCTGATGATCCATCATCAATTAATATAATCTCAATATCTTTAAGTGTTTGTGATAATAAGCTTCGAATACATTGATGGATATATTTCTCACTATTATATATAGGGACAATAATTGAAACTTTAGGTGATGGCATGCTGTTACTTTTAAAAAATGGGTTACCACTTCTCTTTGACTTCTTTAAAAAGTAAAAGCGCTCTATTAATCGCTTTATCCATATCATAATATTTATAGTCCCCCAAGCGACCTAAGAAGTAAATATGTCGGGGATCTTGAGCTGCTTTATTTAAATAACGTTGATAAAGAAGTTGATTCTCTTTTTTTATTATCGGATAGTAAGGGTCATTTTCTCCACGAATATACGGTTCGGGATATTCATAGGAAACAACCGTATGATCGGAAGTGTTATTTAAAAAATACTTATATTCTCCAATTCGTGTAAAGTCAAAATTATTTGGGTAATTTACAGTCGCATTCCTTTGGAAATAAGGATATGGATAAGTCCTAAAATCAAAGTTCAAACTCCTGTAAGGAAGTTCTCCAAACTCAAAATCATAAAACTCATCAATACAGCCGGTAAAGAAAAGCTTATCAAACTCAATATCGTTCTTAATTTTATGGTAATCTTGTGATAAATGAATGTGAATATATGGGTGATCTAAAATCTTTTCTACCAGACGAGTGTATCCTTCCATTGGAATCCCTTGATATTTATCTTGAAAGTATCGATTATCTTTACTGATATAGATAGGAACTCTTCCGGTAACTGTTGGGTCTAATTCCTCAGGAGATAGCCCCCATTGTTTCAATGTGTAATTTAAGAAAACTTTCTCGTATACATATTGAGCTAAAAACTCTAAATCCTTATCCCCTTCTTTTTTTAACTCTAATATTGGAACTTTTATATTGAACCCATAGCGATTAATCAGTTTCTTTTCGAATTTCTTTGCCATTTCATAAGGAAAAATCATTTCTATAGAGTTGAAATTAAACGGAATAGGAACTTCTTTTCCATCTATTTGTGCGACTACTTGATGAAAATAGGGATGCCATTTCGTAAAGCGACTTAAAAATTTCCATACTTCTTCTAAGTTCGTATGGAAAATATGCGTCCCATATTTATGAATACAGATATTATTTTCATCTATATAGTCATAACAATTTCCAGCTATAGATGATCTTTTATCTATAATTGTAACTTCTTCTTTGCAAATTTCCGCTATTTGTCTTGCTATTGTCGCTCCAGAAAGTCCACATCCGACGACTAAATTCTTAACTTTTTCCATAAAGATCCTCAAAAAATGTTAAAGCTCTATTTATTGTTTGGTCCATGTTATAATATTTATAGTCTCCAAGTCTACCTAAAAAATGTATATTTCTAAAATTTTTTGCTTTTTGTATGTAACGTGCATACAAATGTTGATTTTCTTCTTGTGGGATCGGATAATATCGTTCATTTACACCACGTTTAAATGCAGATGGGTATTCATATGAGAGAACTGTTTTTTTACTTGGAGTATTAGAAAAATGTTTATGTTCGCAAATACGTGTGAAATGATAATTCATCGGATAACTGACAACCGCGACAGGTTGAAATTGAGATGTATTTATTTCTTGAATGTCAAATGTTAAACTTCTATATGGTAATTCTCCTAGTTCATAATTAAAAAACTCATCAATGGAAGCAGTGTAGTATAAATTTTCATATTTAAAGAAATTTTTTTCAAAAGGCGTATTTAAGTGAACTTTTATTAAAGGATTATCCAGTATGGTTTCAATTAAATTCGAGAAACCTTCTGTAGGGATTCCTTGGTATGTGTCATGGAAGTATCTATTATCTTTTGAAACACATATAGGGACTCTCCGAGCAACAGAAAGGTCTAATTTTTCCGGAGGAATCTCCCATTGTTTTTGGTAGTAGCGCAGGCAAATATTCCCATAAATATAAGCGGATAGATTTTTTAAATCAGAATCTTTGATTTGATTAAGTTCCAATATACTAATTTGTCTCCCGAACCCTATTTTTTCCAACAACTTGCTTTCGTATATAGCGGCAAGAGATTTAGGAAATACGGCATGAAGTGAATTAAGATTAAACGGAAGCGGAATATTGAGGCCTCCTGTAAAAGCTTCTACTTTTAAAAAGAATGGATGCCATTTTGTAAAACGAGATAAGTAATCCCATACAACTTTATTATTTGTGTGGAAAATGTGCGGTCCGTATTTATGTACATAAATACCATTTTTGTCTTTATAATCATGACAATTTCCACCGATGTGGCTTCTTTTTTCTATGATGACGACAGGTTCTTTTAAAACAGAAGCGATTCTTTCGGCTAAAACAGAACCAGAAAAACCAGCTCCTACGACTAAATGTTTTATTTTCATGTGTATACAAGTTCCTTCTCCAAGTAAGGGGAATGGAGAGAAATTTGATTTTTATGACATTGATCTAGAAGCATTTTTTTAGGCATCGATGGGAGGTAACAGTGAAGTTTTCGGCAATTTAAAATAAATTGATCCTCAGGCGGTTTTTGTGTTTGAAAATGAACATTTTCTTCTCCAACCATTTCTGTCAGAAGTTCCGAAACAGAGATGCCAAAACCGGATCCTATATTATAAATACCCCGGGCGTTATTATGAACTAATGCATGCAGTGCTTTGTGTAAATAAGATCGTGTTATAAAATCTTTTATAACTTTAGGGTTTTCCGTTACAGATAAAAAGTGATTTTTTGCCATTTGTGAAGTTATCCATCCAATAAATGTTTGATAATTCTTACGTAAAATAGGAGCTCCAATAACGTTTGAAATTCGGACAATGGTTAATTGATCGCCTAAAAGAGACAACAAATGTTTTTCTTCTTTGATCTTGTTTCGAGAATAAAAATCTGTTCCGATTAAGGGATCTTCTTCTGAATAAATGCAAATATCTTTGGATTTGCCATAGACCTTTCTTGAGCTTAAAAAGAAATATCTGGTTTTTGTTCCTTGAATGCACTTTGCAATGTCCGTGTCTATAATTTCATTAACCGAAAAATCTCTGTTATAAAAATCTGGATGAATGCAAAAATTAATAATAACATCTGCAGACTGAAAAAAAGAGGCATTCTTATTTAAATCAGGTCTGAATAATGTGTGAACCTCATCATTTGGAAAAGCTCTTTGAAGCCCTTGAGCTAAATAGCTTGTTTCTCCGATTATTATTATTTTGGGCATAATTAAAAACCTATTCGTTGAAGAAAAAGACGTTTATAAAATTTAAATTTTTTCTTGTAATATAGTTTAGCGTTCTCCTCCCAGTAAATAAAAGGTAATTCAAGGATACGTGCAGAGGTCGTTCTTTTTAGATGTTCTATGTAAATACTTTCTAATCTTTCCCCCAGAAAGCCGAAAACTCGGCGTTGATATGAGTCGTAATCGGAAAAATTTATTCGTTTTTCAACTTCAAATAAGATATCGAACAGCCACTTTTCATAAGATTGGAAGTAGTTTTTACGCATTAAGAAAAGATTATAAAAGTATCCGGTTGTTCCGTTAATAACATCATCCGCGGTTTTTGCCATATCAGGATACTTTTCTTTTAACACGTCTAAGGTTATATTTAAATCTTTTTCATGATGTTCTCTTTTGTAGTAGTCATATAAAGAAATAGGATTATGTTTTTTAGACTTGTTTTTTATAGGTAAAATAACATCTGCGTTGTAACATACGTGGTTAATTGTTGTTGTATCCCAACCGTATTTTTTGAAAAGAGACGGGGAAAATTTATGGAAAACAGGTATATTTTTGTGAGAAGAAAAATCTAAAAAACGTCGGTAATGAAAGAATCCATAGAAATCGGCTTGAATGTTTTTCCATACCCAATAATGTGCGGTTAATTCTGAATAAAACGGATTTTTGTCGGATATATTATCTCCGGTATTATCAGTCAGAAAAGAAGGAGAATGAAAGCCTCCCAATCCAACACAGGTAAAAACAGAATTAAATTTAAAAGGTGTTTTTTTGTGACAACAGACAAAAATTTTAACATCCATAATCAATCCCCGTAAGTTTAAAGAATTCTATTCTAAAATATATAATGTTTCAAGAATAAAATGATTGAAGGGTTAAAAATTTTTTAATGTTCTTTAAGGAAATGCGTCTAATCAAGATTTTTAAAGAATTTTTATATAATTATAAGTAGAGAATATCTTGACGTATGACTAGTTTGTGTGTTAAATATCTTAAAAGATAATTTAAAAAAATGGCATTAAATATGTTTTGTTCAGACTGCCCGGAAATTTCGCTTATTATCCCTGTTTATAATGTTGAAAGATATTTAAGTAATTGTCTGAATTCTGTCTTATCTCAAACATTTGCTGACTTTGAAGTAATTTGTGTGAATGACGGTAGTACTGACTCATCCGGAGATATTTTAAAAAATTATCAAAGCAAAGATAAGCGTGTTTTTGTGTTATCTCAAAATAATCAAGGTTTATCTGTTGCTCGGAACAATGGAATAGAGCTATCTAAAGGGAAATATGTTTATTTTTTGGATTCAGATGATGTTTTGCATCCTCAAGCTCTTGAATGTCTGCATTATCTGATAACGACTTATCAGGCAGATATTGCTGTCGGCGGAGTTTCTTCTGTGAAAGATTCCCCTGAAAATATGAAATTATATGATTATAAAAAAGAAAAAGTGTTTATAACTAAACGACCCTTAAATTTCATTAATGGAAAGAAAGACCAAAATATTCCTATTAACGTATTTAAATTATACAAAAGAGAATTAGTTGTTTGTCAACAGTTCATTCCTAAAATTTATTTCGAAGATTTTCCTTTTACTATATGTCTTTTAAAAAATAATCCTAAGACTGTTCTTTCTTCTTTAATCCTTTATTTCCATATAGAAAATAATCAGTCGATTACGCATAGTAATTGGACTGTTAAGAAAATGACGGATTATTGTCAAGGGATGAATAAAATTATTGAATTTTATCAAGATAGTCCTATCCAATTGATAAGTGTTACAAGGTATATTTTCCCTAAGTTTATAAAACAAGCTTTTAACAATATTTCTCGTCACTTAGAAAGAAAAGAAGATTTAGAAAAAGTCTTATGTGTTTATAAAGAATTTTTTATTCAATTAAATAAAAAGCATTTGTTCTCATGGAGGGGGCATAAACTAACCCGTTATTTGTTTTATCGCCGGCTCATGAAAACACAGAAGGTATCGAGAATTATTCCTTTAATGAGAAAGATTTTTAAGTAAAATTTCCTTTTTCGAAACACGAAAATAAATTTTCGTGCTAGAAAATACTTTATATGATATACTATAATAAACAAGAAAGAGTATAGGATACGAAGGAGGTTTTATTTATTATGCAGGAGAAGGATGAAGACAAAAAACAAAAAGATTTACTTCATGTGTTAAAAAATAAAGAAAAGGAAGTAAAGTCACGATCTCGGTTATTTATAGGGCAACGGGTGGAGAAAGATGGAGTCGGATATTTCTATCGAGTTGACAATCTACCCGAAGATAAACCGGCGGTTTTATTTCTAGGAGGAAATTATGCGAAAACGGATAGAAGCGCCAGAGGGTATCTTTCTTCTGTAAAAAAGCTTTTTTTAATGCATAATCTGGATAAAGAAATCGGTTTGTATTCTGTTGTGTATGATTTTAATGAAGAAAATCAAAATGAAGCCTTTAATCCACGATTTGCATATGATTTTTTACTGCAGAAACATTTTAGAAATATAAAAGTTCCATCCTTTGTCTTAAATGAAGAAACACGGAGCCCATCTTATATAGAAGAGTTATTTAATCGGGCTTTTTTATATCGTATAAGTGATAAAGAAGGGAAGAGGCTGTCAGAAGAAGAAGCGTGTAGAAAAATGCGCAAACTTACGGTTGTTGCGCATTGTCATGGAGCATATACTTTTTTAAAACTTGAAGAAAAGATTCAAAAAGAAATGAAAAAACTTGGATATTCATTGGAAGAAAGGGATAAGATTCAACACGAATTGTTATGTGTGGCGCATGCCTCGATTGCTCCTTTGGGAGTTTCCCAATCAACGATGATTTCTTTTTTGTCCGCGAGAGATATTGTTGTTGATCAGTATAATTTTTTTTCAGATTATATTCACTCAAGGCTTTTTTGGAAAGATAATCAAAAATTAGCAAAAGGAGTTAGCTACTTCCCTAAAGAAAGAGGAGAGTTCTTTTTGACCCCTAAAATGGGAGGTTCTCTTGACGAGGGTATTATACTAAATGCCTCGAGTATAGAGCATGATTTTTATGGATATGATTTTGCTAAATTGAACCTTTGTGAAGAAGGCAAATTAATCTTAAAATTTTCGGGGAATGCGATTATTAATGGGGTCTTGAATTCTCTGGAGGGAAGGAAATTACCATCTGTGAAAAATCTTGTTTGCGGGAAAGATAAAAATATGCAGAAGATTTTTGACCAAGTGCGGAAACGAGGGGAAAAAATATGGGATTTAATGCCAAAAGCACTTGTTTATAAACGCCTTTTAGAAAGCTTGGAAACTAAAATCTGCGGGAAAGATAAACGCTTCCAAAAGAATTTTAGAATCTTAAAAGAAGAAAATGATGAAATATGGCAAGAAGTAGATCAAAAATTGAAAGAACTTGTAGAACATCCTTTTAAAAGAGATCAGAGTTTGCGGGAATTAAAACAAAAACTTTTCCCTATCGTGAGTATACAGGTCTTAAAAGAGAAAAAATCTTTGCTAAGCTTTTATGAACAATCACTAAAAAATAATACTTGTGGAGTAAATGAAAAACTTAGAAATGATTTTGATCAGTTGAAAAAAAACAAGATATTTTGGAAGGGTATAAGAGAAGAATTGTGGAAATTGGTGGAAATGTCTTTGGATAAGAATAAAAGAAGCCATGTTCAAAATGTTATGAGTAAATTAGGAAAAGAAATTTCTTCCATACTTTGTCCGCAATCTACTGAACTGAAAGAGAGTTTTTTATCAGACAAAAATCGTGGAAGGTAATAAGGTTTAGAACTAAAGATTTCTTTATGTTATTATTTGGATGAGAAAAGAGATTTTCCTCTTTGTTTTCGAAAAAGCAGATTTAAATGTTTCTCAAACTTTAAAAGAATCTTTCCCTAAATATATTGTTTGAAGATAGTAAAAAATAAGAATTTTGAGGACGACTAAAAAATATAATGTACCATTGACATTATAAGAAGTTTGTTACGTAATTATTTCTAAAAACACATATATGATTTTACTTGTTAGGAATTGCTGGTGTTGTTAATATATATTGAAAAGGCGAATATTTATTAATATTTGTTTTAGGAATTGGAGGGAATATAATGGCTGAAAAAGTTACTCAAAATGCTGGAAAAATGCAATTGGGAGATTTTTCTCCTGATTTTGCACATTATAATGACGATGTATTATTCGGCGAAAATTGGAATAACCAAGATATTAACATTAAAACGCGTTCTATTATCACAATAGTGTCTTTAATGTCTATGGGGATAACAGATGCCTCATTAACATATCATTTGCAAAATGCTAAAAATCACGGCGTGACCAAAGAAGAAATAGCTGCAGTTATTACTCATACGGCTTTTTACGCAGGGTGGCCGAAAGCTTGGGCCGTTTTTCTTCTTGCTAAAGAAGTCTGGAATGAGAAAACAATGGCATTGAGCGAAAAAGATAAGTATCAACAGACGATTATGTTTCCGATTGGTTCTGAAAATAATGCTTATGCAGCTTATTTTGTTGGGAAAAGTTATATTGCTCCGATTTCAACAGATCAAATTAAAATTTATAATGTGACTTTTGAACCTAAAAGCCGAAATAATTGGCATATTCATCATGCTCAAAAAGGAGGAGGGCAAATGTTAATAGGAGTTGGAGGACGTGGATATTATCAGGAGTGGGGAAAAGAACCTATAGAAGTTAAAGAAGGTACTGTTATTCATATTCCTGCTAACATTAAGCATTGGCATGGTGCTGCCCCGAATTCATGGTTTTCTCATCTTGCCTTTGAACTGGAAGGTATTGATACATCTAATGAATGGCAAGAACCTGTTAGTGATGCAGAGTACAAGAGATTGAAGTAAGTTGTTTTTTTTTAAAAAAAGGTGTTTTTTATCAATTATTCCTAGATTTAAAATATAAAGATTTATTTTAAAATTTTGTCTTGATTACCGATTGTTTTTTTATTCAAAGAATAATATAAAGTTTTCTAGTATTTCTCTTAAAACATGGATTGTTTGATAAAAGTTGTGGGAACAATAGGTTTTGTTTTCTTTCATAAATTGAGAAACTTTTGGGTTATAATTAGTTCAAACAGCGGAGTAGGATTTAATTTTTGAGGTTGTGTAAAGGGTTAAGATATCATTTTTATAGTATTTTGTATCCTTGCGACCATTTTGTGTTTCCAACTTCTGACGGAGTATATAAAAAATAAGGCGTATCCTTCGATACGCCTTATTTTTAATTGGTCGGAGCAGCGGGATTTGAACCCACGACCCCTTGCACCCCATACAAGTACGCTACCAGACTGCGCCATGCTCCGACCGATAGTTTGTCTTATATCTCTTTTCTTCTCAGAAAGCAAGTGTTTTTTTCCCTTTTTTTTGGTTTTCATTAAGTGGAGTTGTTGAAAACATTTATCAATTATTTAT
>CALXXA010000041.1 GCA_944392585.1 uncultured Alphaproteobacteria bacterium
CAAAGACTATCTGGGAACAATATTTGCGAGATTAAATTTAGGACAGCATTACAGAGGACAATTCTTCACTCCGTCGCACATCTGCGAGTTTATGGCAGAAATAACATTTAATGAAAATTTAGAAAAAGCAATTCAAGAAAAAGGATATTATCGCGTTGCCGAGCCAACCTGCGAATCTGGAGCTATGGTTTTGGGATTGGTTAAATGTCTGCAAAATCGAGGGATTGAAAAGCTAGGCGGCAAATTATATATTGAGGCCACTGATATTGATGAGTTATGTGTCTGCATGACTTATACGCAACTTAGCTTATTAGGCTTGAGTGTTCGCGTTATTCACGGCAATAGCTTATCGGGTGAAATCTTTTCCACTTGGGATTCCCCTAATTTACAAATGGCAAACCTCGCGGGGTATTTTAATTAAAATTAGATTCTTTCATATTTAATATAGTCTGTAATAAGCTGGTGGTAGCTCGGCTAAAAAACCGCTAAAATTTTAAGATTAACACATTGATTTATAAAGATAATATTTTACAAGCGCAGTCGATTTGTAATCAGTGGGTCCGCGGTTCGAGTCCGTGTGTCGGCACCAGTTTCCAAGCCCTTGAATTTCAAGGGCTTTTTCTTTCAAATAAATACAAATGCTTCTTTTACTTAAAATTAAAACTTCTTACAATAAAGCTAAACTAACCGCTATAATAAACATCCCTAAAAATAATCCTAATATAGCTAAATGATGTTCCCCGTATTCTTCGGCCGCAGGCAACAATTCATCAAAAGAAATATAAACCATAACTCCACTCACCGCAGCAAAAACAATCCCAAAAAACATATCATTTAAAAAAGGCTGAAAAATTAAATATGCTATAATGGCTCCTAAAGGTTCTGCCAAACCAGAAACAACAGAAAAAATAAACGCCTTTTTCCGACTGCCCGTTGCATAGTAGATAGGAATAGAAACTGCGATCCCTTCCGGAATATTGTGAATAGCAATTGCAATCGCTATCGAAAATCCTATCGTCGGCTGTGCCAACGCAGAAACAAATGTCGCCATCCCTTCCGGGAAATTATGAATAGCCAAGGCAATCCCTGTTAGGATTCCTAATCTCATTAAAGAAACAGAATGAGTTCGAGCCTTTTTAATCGCATTTAAAGCTTTTTGATTCTTGTGGAACTCATGAGGATTTTCCATATTAGGAACAAGCATATCTATAATACCTATAAATAAAACGCCTCCGAAAAAAGATCCTAAAATTATCCATGAAGCCACTTTAGTTTCTTCAGACATAATTTGATGAGCCAATGGTAACATCTCAGTTAAAGACACATAAATCATCACTCCTGCGGAAAGGCCCAAAGTAACAGATAAAAATTTAGTATTCGTTTTGTGCGTAAAAAAAGCAATTGTAGATCCTATTCCGGTTGACAATCCTGCAAGTAACGTTAATCCAAAAGCTATCCAAAAATGAGACATGTTTTACCTCTTACCTTAAAATACAAAAATATTTTTTATTATTCAACTTTCTATTGACATAATTAACTAAATAAATTACTTTAGCAAGATAGGAGTTTCAAAATGTTTTTTTTTAAGGTTATTTTTTACCCTTTCCATAAGTCTTGTCGATGGTAAAGTAGTGTTTTACATGTAAACTACCTCTTTTAGCCCACTTTATGAAATTACAAAAAGGAAAAAATATGAAAGATGTTATTTTAACAGGAGACAGACCTACTGGGAAACTTCATTTAGGACATTATGTAGGCTCTTTAAGAAAACGTGTTGAATTACAAAATTCTGGGTTATACAATGATATTTATATCATGATTGCAGATGCTCAGGCACTAACGGATAATGCTGATAATCCAGATAAAATCCGTACAAGTATTTTAAATGTCGCTCTTGATTACTTAGCTTGTGGGATAGACCCGACAAAGACAACTTTATTTATACAAACACAAATACCAGAATTAACAGAACTCACATTTTATTATATGAATTTAGTAACTATTGCACGACTGCAGAGGAATCCGACAGTAAAATCCGAGATTCAACTCCGTAAATTTGATAAAAGTATTCCTGTCGGTTTTTTTTGTTATCCAATCAGTCAGACGGCAGACATTACAGCTTTTAACGCAACGTTAGTTCCCGTTGGAGAAGATCAATTACCTATGATTGAGCAGGCCCGTGAAATAGTACGCTCTTTTAATTTAACTTACGGAGAAACATTAATCGAACCTAAAGCAATGCTTTCTGGGAATCAAGCTTGTTCTCGTCTTCCCGGACTTGACGGGAAATCTAAAATGAGCAAATCCTTGGGAAATTGTATTTTTTTATCTGATACTTCGGAAACCATTAAAAATAAAATCATGAACATGTTTACAGATCCGGAACATTTAAAAGTGGAAGATCCCGGACATATAGAAAATAATCCTGTTTTCACCTATTTAGATGCTTTTTGCACGACAGAACATTTTCAATCATTTCTTCCGGAATATGCTCACCTAGAAGAACTAAAGGCTCATTATCAACGTGGAGGATTAGGAGATGTTAAAATTAAAAAATTCTTAAATAATATCATTCAGGAAGAATTAGAGCCTATTCGTACTCGTAGAATAAAGTTTGAAAACGATATACCGTATATACTTGATGTTTTAAAGCAAGGTTCTTTGAACGCACGAGAGACAGCATCTCAAACACTTTCAAAAGTTCGGCATGCTATGAAAATAGATTATTTTCATAATAGTTCTTTATTATGAAGTTAATAAATACTCCCTCCGGGAGTATTTATTTCATACGTTTTCCAATTTTATAAATAAAAATTTCATTTTAAGGTTTTGTTTATTATAAAGGGAATTTTAAATGAACCCGCAGACCTCCCATCGGACTTTTTTCCAATGATATATCACCTCCGTGAGATAACACAATATCTCTTGTGATGGTCAATCCTAATCCAACGCCACCTGTTCTGGAGTTCCGAGAATCGTCCAAGCGATAAAAAGCTTTAAAGACGTCATCTCTTTTAGCTTTGGGAATCCCCGGGCCATCATCATCAACGATAATATCCAAAGAATGATTTTGAACACCCATGACAACCGCAGCATGTTTAGCATATCTATGGGCATTTGTCAGAATATTTGTAATAGCTCTTGAAAAATCATGTGGTCGCAGACTAATTTTTTGAGTTTGTTCAATATGTAAATCAATATCGTGCCCATTTCTACGTAATTTTTCAATAACCTCTATCAATAATTCAGAGACTTCCATTACCTGAGAAGGTTCTTTCCCTTCTCCTCGAGCAAAAGCTAAATATCCTTCCAACATTTTTTCCATTTCATCTATATCAGATAATAAATCTCGAGTACTTTCATCATCTGGCATCATGGAAAGTTGTAATTTCATACGTGTCAAAGGCGTTCTTAAATCATGAGAAACACCAGATAACATACTTGTTCGTTCACTCAAATATTTTTGAATACGGTTTTTCATTAATAAAAAAGCTTGTCCTGCCTGACGTACTTCGGCTGCCCCTTCTGGTTTAAACATTTCGACAGTTCTTCCTGTCCCAAACTTTTCCGCAGCATCGGCCAGTCGATAAACGGAACGAATTTGATTTTTCATAAACAAAAAAGCAATCCAAAACAATAAAATAGACGCTCCGACCATCCAAACTAAAAAAGCATATGTTGTTGAGCTAAAGACTCTTTTTTCTGGTATTACAACTTCTAAAATTCCTTTGGGTAATTGAATATAAACAACAACATAATCCTTAGGAGCTTCTTCTTTAATAAAGAATGGATATTCTAATTTAGATAAAGCGCGCCATAATTGTTTAACCAATCCGGAATTTTCTATATTGAGTTTATCAAAAACAATTTGAGCTTCTGGTTGGAAATAAATTTTTAACTGCAAGGAGTTATTAAAATAGGTTAGGACATCTTCCGTTTGATAGGAATCCGGATATTTTTCAAGCATATAAATAACAGTTTGAACTTCTCCGGCAATGTCATTAGCCAACCGTCTGCTAATAGACCTCCAATGATTATCATAAAAAACCATAGAAGCGACAACTTGCAATAATACCATAGGAATTAAAATAATTAAAATAAACCGGGTCAATAGACTTTTCGGAGATATTTTCACTTTTACATATTTTAAGATATATCTTATTAAATCCGCTATTTCTTTTAAAGCTTGTCCAATTTTTTGTAATACTGATTTTTTCATGTTTTAATCCGGCAACAATAAATATCCTTTTCCTCGCACGGTTTGTAAAAATCGAGGATTTTTAGAATCGATTTCAATTTTTTTACGCAAGCGATTGATTTGTACATCAATTGTTCGCTCATTTTCAGTTTCCATTAAAGAAGCAAGTTCTTCACGAGTTATTTCATGACCTGGTTTGGAAGCCAGTATTTTTAACAGCTCGTTTTCGACAGAAGTCAATGTTATAAAAGTTCCATTTTGTTCTAAGGTCCCTCGATCTATATGATAAATCGTAGAACCAAACTGTAGTATATCTTGTTTTTCCTTAGGAGCCCCCATAAAAGTTCTTCGCAAGATACTGTTAATTCTTAGAATTAACTCTTTTGGATCGAAAGGTTTTGCTAAATAATCATCCACACCGCTTTCCAAGCCTTGAATTCTATCTTGAATTTCCCCCATAGCCGTTAACATCAGTATAGGAACCATATTATTTTTCTCTCTTAAGGATTTTGCGAATAAAAAGCCGTTTTCTCCCGGCATCATGACATCTAATACCAACAGATCAAAAGAAAAGGCCGCCATTAGACGTCTGGCCTCGTCTGGATTAGAGGCTTCAGAAATTAAAAACCCATTTTCTGTTAAATATCTACGCAGTAACCGTCTTAATCGAGTATCATCATCAACGACTAAAATATGATTTTGTTCTTTATCTGTCATTTAAGATATATCCTTTATTTGAGACAATAACTTAAGGCCACTTTCTCCTCCATCTCCTGTTAGATGAGCATCAATAATTTTATTTAAAATAACAATATGTAACTCAATGTCATCTAACTCTTTAGGACCGTAGGAAGATTTTTTTTCAATATATCGACATAAATGATCTGCAACCTGAGTGATAAGATCATAATCGAAAGTAGCCCCCTGCCCTTTAACATCATGAGCGATAGGGAATAACTCTGATTGGATAACTTGAACTCTTTGATTTCCATTCAAGGACTTGGCTTTTTCAAAAACTTCCATTAAATGCTTCAAATCCCCGCGGACCCATTTTTCATATTCACCAGCCAGTTCGCTTAAAACATTCATGGCATTCTCATAGTCATCTTTTAAGGACATTTTAACTTCCCCTTTCATATCTTATCATATAAAAAAACCGCCGGAAAATCCAACGGTTTTTTTGGTGCGATCGAAAAGATTTGAACTTTCACGGGTTTCCCCACAGCGACCTCAACGCTGCGCGTCTACCAATTCCGCCACGACCGCGTAAAACAGTGATACCTTTTTATCAAATTAAAATAAAAAAATCAACTCTTTTTTTACACTTTTCCAGCAATTTCTTTTCGAAACAGACTAGATTTTTTCCAGAGGAGACCCTATTTAAAAAAAAGGAAAGGAGATAAAAATGGTTTTTGAACTAAGTAAACTGCCTTATGAAGAGAAAGCTTTGGCCCCTTACATTTCAGAAGAGACAATTCAATTTCACTATAAAAAGCATCATGCAGGTTACATTAATACGTTAAATGAGCTCATAAAAGGAACGAACCTGGAAACACATTCATTGGAAGAAATTATTAAAGTGACAGAGAAATATCCTTCTCAAAAGAGCATTTATAATAATGCTTCACAGGCATGGAATCATACATTTTACTGGCACTCTCTTTCGCCTGTCGGAGGGGGTGAAATTCCTCCAGGAGATTTTAAAGATGCAGTTATTCGAGATTTTGGTTCTGTAGACAACCTTAAAATAGAATTAAAAAAAGCAGCCTTATCACAGTTTGGCAGTGGATGGACTTGGTTAATTGTGGAAAAAGGACGTTTAAAAGTAATCAGTACCTCCAATGCTCAATCTCCTTTGGGGAAAGAACGTATTTTATTAACAATAGACGTCTGGGAGCACGCGTATTATTTAGATTATCAAAATAAGCGTGCCGATTATATTCAAACTATTCTAGATCACTTAATTAATTGGAATTTCGCGATTGAAAATTTCAGTCGTTCTTAGAAGAGATTTCTTCATATTTTATTAATCTTTTACTTTTATTCTCTTGTAAAATAAAAAAGGAGAAAATATGTATAATGAATTACTTTCAAATGCTCAAGAAGTCGGAGGCGTTTTTAAAACTTCCCCTATCAAGCCGAATGACTTGACAGAAGTGCAAAAGAAACTAGAAAAAATGGGCGTTTTTCTGCCGGAAGAATATGGAGACTTTTTATTTACGACAAACGGCTTATTCTGGGCAGGATTAGAATTTTTTGGTTCTCATTCGGCTCAAGATAAAAAAAACGGATATAACATTACAGGATTAATAGAACAAAATATGTTATATCAAGCATTAAACAAAGGTTCTGAAAAAGCTTTTATTGGTCGTACCGATGAAGAAAATTTCGTTTATAATCCAAGTCAAAACAGTTATGAAATCATCGATGAGTTTTCCGGGGAAGAAGTCAAAAATTTTGCTCACTTTGAGGAAATGTTTGATTATTTAATTAAAGAACAAATAGAAATTATTCAAAACTATGTCGGTTTTAACGAAGATAGTTTTTTAGATGAAAAAGAAGAAGAACTTTAATGCTTGTCGATGTTTTTCAGTTTGATTTGCCTCCCGAGTATATAGCTAAAGAACCAATGGTTCCCAGAGAAAAGGCGAAACTTCTTCATGTAACGCCTCCCGGAAAATTCGAAGACAACCTCATATTAGATCTTCCGAACCTATTGAAACCGACAGATGTTTTGGTTTTTAATGATACCAAAGTTATTCCGGCTCGTATTTACGGGAAACGAGGAGAAGCATTAATTGAAGTAACTTTGTTAAAACAAATTAATTTAGGGACATGGAGCTGCCTGATAAAAAACGCTCGTCGTTTACATCCAATGCAAACAATTATATTTTCTGACGATTTTAAAGCCGTTGTTTTAGAGAAAAAAACCGATGGAACAGTTATTTTAGAATTTAATGTCAACGGATCTGATTTATTTACTCAATTACACCAACATGGAATTATGCCTTTACCCCCTTATATTAAGCGTTCCAGAGAAGGAAAAGAATCGGATAGACATAATTATCAAACCATTTTTGCCAGGCATGAAGGAGCTGTTGCGGCTCCGACGGCAGGGTTTCATTTTACAAAGCCGCTTCTTCAATCCCTGAAAAACAGAGGGATAGAAATGCACTTTGTAACTTTACATGTCGGTGGAGGAACTTTTTTACCCGTTAAAGTTCGAGATACTAAAGATCATGTAATGCATGCAGAATTCGGAATTATTTCTCCGGAAACAGCTGCATCTTTGAATCGAGCGAAAAAAGAAGGAAGAAGGATTATTCCAGTCGGGACAACCTCGTTACGCTTGTTGGAAAGTGCCGTAGATGAAAATAAAATTCTACATGCTTTTTGTGAAGAAACATCCATTTTCATGACTCCCGGATATCAATTTAAATATGCGGATGCATTGTTTACTAATTTTCATTTACCAGGATCAACTCTGTTTATGCTTGTATGTGCTTTTTGCGGAATAGATTGCATGAAAGAAGCCTATTATCACGCCATAAAAAACCATTATCGTTTTTTTTCGTATGGAGACGCGTGTTTACTTGAGAAGGCTTCTGACTAAAAACTTTATTGAATTTCTGTGTTTTGAGCGGCATTGACAGGAGAAGATATATTTGTATTTTCTTCAACTTGAGTTTCATCATCAATAATTTCATTAACTTGTTCTTGAGATAAAACTTCGGTTTCATCAAGCGGTTCCGTATCAAGAGGAGCATTATCGCTGAGAGTATCTTTAGAATCGACACAATCGATAACCCAAATATCATACACGGGATGCTCCATAGAAGAAAGAGCCGGGTTTGAAGAAAACATCCACCCTTTAAACAATTCAATATTTTCTCCTTTTGCACTTTTTTCATAAATATAAAGATACGCCGCATTTTCAGGAGACTCTTCAGGAGGTCTTGTATAACAAGATTCAGGGATGACATAAGTTCTCCCGAATTGAAAGACTTCTCCGACGGGAACGGAAAAAGTACTAATTCGCCCAGTTACTTTATCCAAACCTCTTAGCAAAGCAACTTTCATAGGGATATTTGTTGCCATTGCAATGGTAGGAGACAGAAATAATAAAGAGAGAAAAAGTTGTTTGAGCATTATTTTTCCTTATCATCTTTTGTAGACAAGAAAATAAATTCACTGATGCTATCTTCCAAAGACTGATAGTCCTTAATTTTTTGGATATAGCCGTTTTTAGAAATTTTTTCAGTTTCTTTACCGGGTTCCAACCTTATATACTTATCCCCCATCAAGCCGGAATCAGCCACAACAGCAATAGTATCAACAGGTAATTTCACATCATTTTTAATATTCATTTCAACCAAGGCCATAAATGTCTCCGGATTAAGTTCGATTTTCGTCACGGAACCGACCTTAATTCCATTAATACGAACATCAGCACCCATTTCCAAACCGCCTACTTTCTGGAAAGAGGCGAAAACAGGATAGCCCGCAATTTTTTGAACATCTACCCGAGAAGAAGCAAAAAACAAAAAAAGGATGGCAAAAATAAGAACTAAAAGACCTAAGATGGCTTCGACCGGGTTTTTTTTCATGAAATATCTCCTTCATACACTTCATTTAGGTATCCTTTTTTCCCTCTAATTATACCGAGCAGACGATTTAATAACTCATCTAACAATAAAGCGTCTTGAGTATAAATAATAACCCCTTTATTTTCCAACAATTGATCATCTCCTCCTGGGATTAATTCAACATATTTATTCCCAATCAATCCATCAGTTTCAATGACTGCGGCCGAATCTACAGATAAGTTCGGGTTTTGAGGGAAAGAAAATGTCATTTTAACACGATAGAAAGAATCCAATTCTGTTTGAGAAACGCTTCCGATAGGAATTCCCGCCAAACGAACGACAGAACCTTTTGAGATTCCATCTGCTTTATTAAATGTTGCAAAAAGGCAGAAATGAGGATCTTGGACAGAACCGACTTTCCGCGTATGAGCCACGAACAATAATAAAATCAACCCTGCGACAAGAAGAAGTCCGGCCATAATTTCACGTTGTTCTATTAAATTTTTCGTTTTCATGACGCACCTTTTTCTATTTTTTTAGATGAAAAGAGAAAAGAAGTCAATTAGATTTAAGTGTTTTTTCATCGTAGACAGGACTGACAAGATTATTTATTTGGCAGGAAGAAACTTGATTAGGATATCCCTCAGGACAAACAAGAACGGGAGCATATTTTAAATTTTCTTGTTGCGAATTAGCTTCTGATTGGACAAAATCAACAGAATTTTTGATATTTCTTTTATCTAATATAGCGCTCTGCATAAATCTTAAAGCATTTACCTCAGCGTGTGCGCCGACATCTGCAAAAGCAAAGAAGACATCTGTTTCATCTGGATTTGTCTGAATTATCCCGGTCCATTCATATGCTTGATTATAAGAAAAACCATTAGAAAGGAAGAAACCTTGATCTTTTAAGAACATCCCATCTCCGAACAGATTTCCCATACTCACGGAGCAAACGACTGTTAATCCGTTTTGATCAGTTGCCAACAAACCGATTCCATGGAGATTGTTTTCCGAATTTTGACTTTCCATAGTATGCAACATATCTTTTGCTTTAGAAATTTGATTTGTTTCTTCAGAGATGAGCAGCTTCCAAACCTGAGCGCTTTTATGAGATAGTGTTGAAGAATTCGGGAAGAAGACCTTTGCTGTCGGCGTTGTCACGACATCTGATTTTGCCCAAAGAGGTTGAACTGTTTTTAAACTTTCCGAGGTATACGGATATCCTAAATTATAAGCGGCTTCAGACATTTTATCGGCCCAAGTTCCTTTATAAAACACCCCTGCTCCGGAGTTGCTTATTAAGAGGAGCGTTTGTGCAAGATTTTCTTGAATTAAGAGATCTCCTTTTTTAAGTTTTTTCCATGAAGCCGGTAATTTATAAGCTTTTTGAATATCCTCTTCAAGAGCCGAAGAAACTAAAACTCCTTTTTGAGCATGCGTTATGGCAGGAGCAACAACATCCGACCATCGAGCGACTCCATACTTGTTTTGCAAAGAAAAGACGCCTCGAGGCAGATTCGGAAGAGTGGCTTTTGTTTGAGAAACTTGAATTGGTAAAAAATCTAATGTTGCAACTTTACCGGATTTATTGTCATAGATTTGACATACCCCCCCTCCGGATAGGCTTGCCCGAGAAGGCATAACGACAGTCTCATTTAAAATCATGGCCGCCATAGCATCCGCCGCATTTCCGCCATTTAATATAATATCTCTACCGACTTCCCGAGTCGAATCATCCGCTGCGGCGACGAAACCCTTTAAATTTTGTTCTGAAAAGCCTCCCATTCCAGAGCATCCTGCTAAAAAGAACAAAATAAAAAATTGACGCCCTATTTGAAAGTTTTTAAAATAAGACTTAAGGTAAAGGAAATTACATATGTTCATTCAAAAAACCCTTTTTTATTTTATTGCAACGATATGTTTATTTATGGCACATTCTTATGCACAATGCAAGCCTTTATCCATTATCAGAGACACTCAGTTAGAACAATATACTCTTAAAAACGTACGAAGATTATTTAAAGCTGCCGGATTAAATCCAAATGCGGCACAAGTTGTTTTTATTCAAGATGAAACTTTAAACGCCTTTGTTATCAGCGGGACAACCGTTTTCATTCATACGGGACTAATAACAAATGTTGATAACAGCGATGAGTTCTTTGGGGTATTGGCTCACGAGACAGGACATATTGTCGGAGGTCATTCCGTTCGTCTGTATGATAATCTACAAAAGGCCCGACAAACAACCTTAATAACAACAATTCTAGGAGGAATTGCCGCTGTTGCCTCCGGCAGAGGAGATGTCGGGATGGCTATTATAGCCGGAGGAATGGGAACCGCTCAAAATTTCTTTAGTTCTTATAGAATTTCCGAAGAAAATGCGGCTGATAGCATCGCCTTGCATTTAATTCAGAAGGTCGGTTACTCCCCTTCCGGTCTTTTAGGCGTTATGCGTAAAATTCAAGCATCCGAACGTCTAACCGTAGATCCCAAATATGCCTATACACGTACACATCCTCTGACACAAGACCGTATTCAATTCCTGCAAAATTTTGCGGAAACAAATATCCCCTTAACAGATGATGCGGAATTTCACTTAATTAAAGCAAAATTATTCGCTTTTTTAAACGAGCCTCAACAAACACTTGAAACCTATAAAGGAACCGACATTTCTTCTTTATATGCTCAGGCCATCGCTTATTTTAAGAAAACTCTTATATCCACGGCTCTGGAAAAAACGGATTTATTAATCTCCAAAGAGCCACAAAATCCCTACTTTTGGGAGTTGAAAGGACAAATTTTATTTGAAACCGGTCAAATCAAACCAGCCGTAGAAGCTTATCAAAAAGCAGTTACTTTCATGCCTAAAGCAACACTTATCCGTTTGTCTCTTGCACATGCTCTGTTGGAAAATAATCAGCCTGATGAAGCAGTCAAACATTTAGAGTTTATCGTCGTTCGTGATACCTTACTTCCCAACGCATGGCAGTTCCTCGGAAGAGCCTATGGAATGTTGAATGAAAAAGGAAAGTCTCTTTATGCCTTGGCTCAATATGATTATATCACCGGCCATTATTCCGAAGCTTTAAACAAAATAAAAAAAGCGTTACCTCTTTTAAAAAATGATTCTGTTAAAACTCTCCAACTTCAAGATTTGGAAGATAATATTCAACGAAATAAGTTAAAATAACTTCTTTTTTCAAAAATTCACAAAAAAATACAAAAAATAATAAAATTTTACTTGATATTAATAATTAACTGTTTATACTTTACTTGTAATTAAAGAGGAATTGTTAATTATCAAAAACAGCAAAGTACATATATCCAATCTAAAAACACAAACACAAGCTTGGTGTGTATCTAATAATAGGGTGTGTAGTTTTGCCCCCCCCCCCCCCCCCATTTTATTTAATAAATTCAATAACTTATCAAAAACAATCTAAAATATACACACCAACAGATTTTCCTCTAACGAACGAGTCATGTTACCATACGCTTTCTTCAGCTCGTTCGTTCATGCCATGGCGCGGCTCTTTCAATAAAATGGCCTCATCCTCTTACCATCCGTTTTATTTGATCCTTTCCCCCATGGCATACCTTTTTTTTAT
>CALXXA010000042.1 GCA_944392585.1 uncultured Alphaproteobacteria bacterium
AACAAGTGAAATCTTATATTTTAAGTCGTAAGGTTCAAACTTCGTTTTCTGCAAGTTGTTGGCTTATACTCAACTCTCGTTTTTACCAACTACCCGCTCCGGACATTACTTCGTAAGTCCGATCCTAACCGGTGGATATACCATTAACACTAAAGCCCCCATTTTAGGGGGCTTTAGTGTTAATGGTGCGAGATATTGTGCAATTATCGGACTAAAAACTATGAGGAATTTAAGCTTTTGAGTAGGATAACTAAACCGTTACGTTAAGCCAATAGAGTTAAGTAATCATAATTTTATCTATCATAATCTTATTATATCTATCATAATCTTATTATTTTAATGAAAATTAATAAAAAGTATGGTATAATAAACAATAAAGGAGAATAAAATGGCACAAGAACTTAAAGATTTTATAGATAACTGGCAAGTTAATGTGAATGAGAAATCAGCAATACATAAAAGTGGGCTGAAAATTAAATATGATAAGACAAATGAAGATGGGTCTCTACGTCTAGCATATAGTGGTATGTCGACATTTTTAAAAAATACTTTTGCTGAGACGCAAAATGTTGAGGCCGTAAAACAACGTCAAACCGAACTAACACAGGAGTTTGTTGAAATATTTAAGCAAAAAATGTCTCCTGAATTTTCAAAAACATTAATAAATCTATCACAACGAGAATATTAGGATAACACATTTATCCGATTTTATAAGGAAGAATATTACTAATGTTGCTAACCAAAAAAGATATAGAGATTGAGATTGCAAAAACTAAAAATCAAGATGCTATAAGGCACTCACTTTCCAATTATTTTGAAAATTTGGAAAAGCCAGTGGCCGTAGCAATTTCAATAAATTCAACAAAAGGAAAAGCAGCAGCTTTAGGTCATGAAGACATTACAACATTAGCAAATAATTTACGTAAAATCGGAATAGATGCCGTTTCGTATTTGGATAAAGAATCTGCTCGTCCGGATAAATACATTATTACGCCGGATGGCATTCAAACTCCTATATTAAAAGCAGAAGATGCTTTAAAAGCTACTTTGCTGATAGAAGACCAGATATGTTCACAAGATGATATCAAACTCTCCGGTCATGCAAATTTGCTCAATAATGGTAATTTAGCATATTCGGCAGAACGCCAATCAAAGACAAAAGATCGTGTTCTTGATATTAAAGGTTCACATCCTCACCCTGAGAATATTGAAAAAATCCTAGCAAAATACGGCGAAGATTATGATACGTTCATAGATAGAAAAGTAACAGAAGCTACGGAAAAAGCTATTACGATTGATACCAATGAGATGGATCAACAAAATATGGTAAATGGTCGAGAATATGTATGGCGTGGCGCAACTTTTGTAGGCAAACCATTTGCAGCAGTAGCACCAAGAAATGCACGTAGAGTATCTTATGCTTCACCGAGCCTTTTGGTTAGTCGAGGTTATACCGGATATGGATATACGGCGTCAGGTACCGGAGGTGCGTCATTTCCACGAACAAAAAGCGGTAAAAATTACGGCTGCTTGTATAAATTCAAAACACTCGGAGATGAACAAATATATTATCATGATACAGGACTGGAAGCAGCCTCAGATGGGCAAAAATATAAAAAAGAAGAAGAAACGCTTCCATTTGAAACGGGTGTACTGGAACATAAAAATGAAGTTTTGGCCATGTATTTACACGTTGGAAAAGATAAATATTTTCCGATTCCGATTGACAAACATGGAAATATTACAGATGAAGAATGGAAGGATTTTTCGGCTTTGCATGAGCCTTCTGATGATACGGTATATGGGTATATGGCGCAAAGATTAGATGCGCAAAAACGAGAACTAGATGCCAATCCAGAGCATTGTTATCGTTTAGAGTTAAAAGAGTTGGCTCCGACCGAAATTGAGAAAAAAACATTCAGTGCTGAAGAGTTTGCAGATGCTTTAGCTTATCGTGGCAATGTTCAAAAGGATAAAAATGGCCATATTTCCATTAATCAAGACATTAATTGTGATGTAGATGTTAAGAATGTTGATTTTGCATCAATGACAATTAATGGTAAATGTGTTTTAAATGATGTCGGAACGGTCAGCGTATTTAACTTGCCTCGAATAGAGGAAACAGAAACAGGTCTATCAACGGGGTTGATATTTCGCGGAAAGGGGAAGTTGACGGATGTCGATAAAATTTTCACTGAAGATTTTCTCAAAATAACAGGTCAATGGAAAAAAAATGTCGATTATTCCGAAACATTTTTGTCTGTTGAACCAAATATTGAAATTGAATCTGTGCCAAAAGATTTTAATAATTACAAATATAATTATGTTTCTCTTAATTGTTACGTTGATAGAATGGAAAATTATCCTAAAACGCAAAGGGGATGTAGTTATGTGAAGGTTCGAGACCAATCTTCAATTGAAAATATGTCGACAGATGAATTTTTATCCAAGATAAAGGGAGATTTCGGAAAAACAATTGAAAGCGGTCTGAATTTATCAACAACAAACATAGTAACGCTACCAAAAGCTATGAAGCATGAAATGCTCGATTCTGTCACCATGAATTTTCATGAAACAGTTAGATCTTTAGATAATTTTCCTAAAACGCAAAAGGGGATATACGACCTTAATTTTGAAGGAGACTTGAGTCAGTTAACAACAGAAGAGTTTTTATTGAAAGTCAAGGGTGAAACATGGTGTAAAAACAATTTAAGCACTAGAGAAGACGGGACAAAAGTATATAAAAACTTCCAGCTTAATGCTTCTAATGAAAACACAATGTTCAAAATTACAAAATATCCTAAAGATGTTGCTAATTATGAGTTTTTGGGAGCGTTTAATAAAAATGAAGAAGCTAACGCTTGGAACAAAGAAGGCCTAAGGCAAAAAACTTTAGCGAAGAAGAATGATAAAGACCTTGTTTTAAAAGCAAACGAGGCATTGAGTGTCGGTGATTTATCAGATTTTAGATGCGAGTCAATTCAAATTAACGGAAACGAAATGGATGTCTCAGAAATAAAACTTCCTGCCCAAGCAAAGCAAGTGATTATGTCGAGTGTAACCAAACTTCCAGAATTACCGGCAAGTTGTACTGATTTTTCTTTGTATCACTCAAATATAGAAGGAGCTACAATAGACTTACAGTCCTGTAAATCCCTATCAATCGAGGACTGCAATTTGACGCAATCTTCAATTAAATTTCCAGAAAAATCTGATGTTGTGGTTGTCAAAGATAGTCAATTCGGTAAAAACCAGCAGATTGATTTATCTCAGTGTGAGCGAGGTGAAATATCGGGAATTAGTGGTGGTACGGGTATTAAAATGCCGCAAGCGGCGACATCAACAAATATTCAAGAACTTCCAGATAATTTAATAGAAGTATCAACAAAATATATCAGTTCATGCAAAGTAACAATCCCCCAAGGTGTTAAAATTGTTGATTCTGTTATGCCAAACGGAAAGAAAATACCTCTTAAAAACTTAAAAAGAAATTTGTCAAAAGCACAAATCAATACATTACGTAAAGATAGGATAATAGAAAATTTTTCAGGATTGAAAAAGTTATTTACCAAAAATCAAGTCTCAAAAAATACACCACATTTACCAGTACATGCTCCTAAACAGGAAACATTATCAATTAGAGCAGCCGATAAAAAGAAAATAGAAGCGTTGAGAGGATACGCTGCTATGCCAAATTATGCTTTATCATCTAAAGCTGAAGAAATGACAGAACAAACAGTAAAGCCAATGAATAATGAATTGTCGAACGATATGTCGAAGTCCGTATCTGAGGTCGTTAATATGTCAAAGAAAGAAAAGAAAAAATTTTTTTACAATTTACGCATGGGTATAAATACCATTTTAATGAAGGAAGAACAAGGGATTACAGCAATTAAAGAAAAAGCAAGACCACAAACGAACACTCAGACAAATTTGAATATTGCACAAATGAAGATGGCAAGAGATAAAGATAGTCTAACTCTATGAAGAAGAAAAATGCTAAGTATCGCGTGCTGATATAAAAAACATGTTGCGACTTTAAAAAGTCCGATAAATTTACCCAAAATGCTCTTTTAAAAATCCTCAAAATCGGACTAAATAAGAGATTGTTTAAAAACAAAAAATCCGCCACATGGGCGGAAATATCAAAAATGGTGCGAGATATTATGCAATTATCGGACTAATTTCTATGATATAAATTTAGGTCTTAAAATAGAAGAATATACTAAAAATATACGAATTAACCAATAACATAAACGCTTAATATGGAGACCAATATGAAAAAACATTTTTATTTTTTTAGACATGGACAAAGCGTCGGTAATAAGCTAGGTATTGCAGGAAGAAAGCCTAGTGCCAATTTGACAACTATAGGGAAAAAACAAGCTCAAAAATTGTCTGAAT
>CALXXA010000043.1 GCA_944392585.1 uncultured Alphaproteobacteria bacterium
CTCCTTCTTCATACGCTTCCTTCATCCCTTCTTCTATACCCTATCTTTAAAACTGTCAACTCTTTTATTCTTTTTTATCACAAACATCCCTTACAAGCCTCTTAAATTCTTCTCCCCTCTCCTCAAAGTTCTTATACATATTTATAATATGAGCCTGGCATCCAAACCGCTTTTACCTCTGGTTGTTTATACCATCGAGTCTTTTCAAATCATAAAAAAACCACCGATTCCCTCGGTGGCTTCTTTTTTAATCCTCTGTATATCAAAAAGCATATTGAATTTGTACCCCTATCAAATTCGCACGCATATTATACTTCGCATCCAATGTAGAATTAGAAGCAAAGTTATTTGTTATAGAGGATTTTACAAACATATGAGAATAAGCAGCATCTATTTGTACATTCTCACACATATAACTTAAACCGATAGAAGTCCACCAACGATCATTATCTGGAATACGAGCTGTACGATATTGAGCATTTTTAACAGGAGACTCGTCAAAAGCAAACCCTAACCGCACCGTCCAATTATTATCATAGTAATAGTCAACCCCTGCTCCCAACATCCACACATTTTGCCAATTTTCGGATGTTGAGCTGACTCCGTTTTGGAAATTAGAAGAATAAATATCTAGCTGGTCAAAACGACTCCAACGTACCCACTTTGCGGAAGCCGACACACCTATTTTATCAATTCTGTGATAAGCAGATAACAAAACATATTCTGGTAAAGTCACTTTTGCCCTTCCGACATAAGATCCATTCTGAAGAATGCCTGTAATAGCAGGCATATTTGATCCGCTGACAGTATGTTCTCCTTTTAAATGGTGCGAGACTTTAGAGCGATATGACACTCCGATTCGTGTGTTTTCCATTGGCTCATACATAACCCCGAGCGTATATCCATAGGCCCAATCATCACCTTCGACCTTACTATGTCCCCCCAACGGTAAAGGATCTATTCGTTGAGGCAAATCATTTGTTAATTTAGCATCTGCTTGCTCTGCGAAAACAGATCCTCCTATTGTAAACTGATCTGTCACTTTATAAGAAAGAGCCGGAGCTATATCCATAACACCTATATACGACTTTAAAGCGTGTGTCCGCCCAAACCAATCTTCATTATAAGTCGTAGACAACCCATAAGGAGCATAAACTCCCAGTCCAAAATTTATCTTATCACTCACTTGTCCCTGCGCAAAAAAATGAGGGACCCAACTTCTTAAACTGATATCTCCTTCTTCCCCTTGATGAATACCTCCATTGCTAATCTGTCCGGCGACATCTGCTTTAATCATTACAACCGTCATTCCGGCTTGCATTCCGTTCTTTTTTAAACTCATTCCCGCCGGATTAAATGCAATAGCGGAAAAATCATCTCCGACTACCCCAGCCCCGTTAAAAGCACGTCCTAAATTTGTTACACTATATTCTGACAGCTGAAATCCCGCTGCAAAAACTTGCGTTGACAAACTAAAAGCAATAATGCTCCATATAACCGTACTTTTTAAATTTTTGTGTTTCATTTATATCCTCATTTATTAATCAAAAGACACACCTTTATATGCACTTTCTTTAAAAAAAATCAATCTCTTCAACCTATTTTACTTAAATTGTCACAATACTGTCTTAATTCTCGTCTCTTAAAAAAAATCTTGATTCTTTTTTTTTTCTATGCAAGATAGAGTTTGCTAATTATTTTATAAGGAGAAAAAAATGGCTCAAAAAAAATTAATGAAAAAAGCTTATAACCCTTCCGCAGAATCCGAAAAAAAAACAGACTGCGGATGTGGATGCGGGGATAAATGTTCTTGTACTTGCTCTTGTGAAGTAAACTTCGTACGTTTCATATCTTCCATTATTATTGCAAGTGCTGTGATTATATCACCTTTAATTTACGGGGCTTGTTACGGAAATGAAGGGAAATTAACAAAATCCGTTTCAACAGACTCTAATAAAGCTATCAAAAAGTTTATCGAAAATAATCCTCAAGTCATCATTGACAGCGTCGATAATTACTATAAAAAACAACAAGCTGCTCAAAAAGCCGCTCAACCTAAAGTGGCTGACAAAGCTATGGTTAAAGAAATCCTCAATGATAAAACAAATACCGTCTTAGGAAATCCTAACGGGAAATTCGTCATTATCGAATTCTTTGATTATAACTGCGGTTATTGCAAAATGATGAATAAACAACTTGCCGATGCTATTAAGAAAAGTAAAAATATTCGCTGGGTACTCATTGATACCCCTATTTTTGGTGAGAAATCTGAAATTATTTCCCAATATGCTTATGCAGCTCATAAACAAGGGAAATTCCAGAAATTCCATGAAGAAATCGGAAATTCTCGGAAGCTAGATGAAGAAGGTTTAATCGCTATCGGTAAAAAAATCGGGTTAGATACAGAAAAACTCAAGAAAGATGCTCATTCAGAGGAAATTAAGAAAAAATTAACCGATAACCGTAAGTACACTCGAAAACTAGGAATGGGCGGTGTGCCTATGTTCATTATCAATGGAGATATCCAAGGAGGAGCTTTCTCTCCAGAACAAATGGAAAAATATATCAAAGAAGCAAATAATATGAAATAAATTTTCCATGAAAAATCCCCGTTATCAAACGGGGATTTTTTTATGTTTAATTATCAACTTCATTAAACCTTTTGATAAAGAATCTCGAAACCTTTAATTTAATCTTTATTTCTATATAAAAATACTAAACCCATTCATCAAAAAACTTTTTAATTCCATCCCAAAAATCAGCAGACTTTGGACTGTTTTTACCTTCTTCTTCAAATTCCTGCAATAACTCTTTTTGTCTCTTATTCAAGTTCGTTGGTATCTCCACCGTTATTGTTACAAATAAATCTCCGCGTAAAGAACTTTTTAGAACAGGCATGCCACGACCCCGTAATTTTATTTCATACCCGCTTTGAGTCCCAGCCGGGATTTTCATTGTTTCTTTTTCTCCATCAATTGTAGGAATTTCAATTGTTCCTCCTAATGCAGCCGTTGTCATAGGAATGGGAACATTACAATATAAGTTTTTATCTTGTCTTTTAAAGAACTTACTTTCTTTCACAGTAATAAATAAATATAAATCTCCGGCGATACCTCCACGTAGACCCGCCTCTCCCTCTCCAGAGAGTCTCATACGAACACCTGTTTCCACTCCGGCTGGAATATCTACTTCAAGAGTTTTATTTTTTTTGATTCGACCGGCCCCTTTACATGTCGAACAAGGCTTTTTTACAGTTCTTCCGGTTCCTTCACATGCGGGACAAACCGTTTCCATTAAAAAGAATCCGTTTTGACGGCGGATACGACCTTGCCCTCCACAAGAGGAACATTTTTCTACATCAGATCCTCCTTGCCCATGACAGTCTGTACAAACTCCGAATGTAGAAACATCTATTTTCTTTTTAACTCCTGAAAAAGCCTCTTTTAACGAAATTTCTAGGTCACACCGAACATCATCACCTCGTAAATTTTCTTCTGTCTGCGACCGACTATGAGTATTCCCCATAAAGCCGTTGAAAACTTCTTCAAATAAATCAGAGAAACTTCCCCCCGAAAAATTAAATCCACCAAAACCGCCTCCAAAACCACCGGCTCCTTGCTCAAAAGCAGCATGACCAAATCGATCATATGCAGACCGCTTTTGTTCATCACTTAAGACTTCATAAGCTTCATTTACTTCTTTAAATTGAATTTCCGATGCTTTATCTCCCGGATGCAAATCCGGATGGCATTTTTTTGCCATATTTCGGTATGCTGCTTTTATTTCCGAAAAAGTTGCTGTTTTAGAAATTCCAAGCGTTTCGTAATAATCTTTTTTTGCCATTGTATTTTATCCTCGGCTCATATATAGATAATCATATTTAAAAATGCAAGAGGTTTATATTGGAAATAAAATATTCCTTGCCGAACTGATCGTCCATTTATATCCCAAGCATGAGGACAAAAGTCTTTTAAGAGCTTTGAAAAGGGATGAAAGAGCGCAAGTTCCAAGTCGGAACATCTTCCCCGAGAGTTCATAGCGACTTTATTAAAATAAAATGATAAAGACAGTCTTTGTTTAACAAAAATCCATTTTATTTGAGCTATGCGATGTTATGTTTCAAGAGTCTATCTTTTTTCATAAAAAATAAATTATACCAAATAAGATAAACATGACCCCGCTTATTCATGTAGATTGCTACGTCATATAAGCGGGGTTCCATTTAAATTAAAAGTTAAGACTTATTTTTTCACTTCTTCAAAATCGGCGTCAACGACTTCTTCTTGTTTTGCGCCGTCGGAAGAATCTGCATTCGCTCCGGCTCCTGCGTCTGCACCTGGGGTAGATCCGGATGTTTGTTGTTCTTTATAAAGAGCTTCTCCTAATTTCATAGAAACATTCATTAAAGACTCTGTTTTTGCATTAATATCATCAATATTATCTTTTTCGGAAACCTCTTTTAAATCTTTAATTGCTTTTTCTATTGCTTCTTTATCAGAAGAAGATACTTTATCTCCGAGATCTTTCAAAGTTTTCTCGGTTTGATGAATCATAGATTCAGCTTTATTTTTTGCCTCAATTAACTCACGTTTTTTCTTGTCTTCATCTGCATGAGCTTCAGCATCTTTAACCATTTTTTCAATATCTGCATCTTTTAAGCCTCCGGAAGCCTGAATACGGATAGCTTGCTCTTTACCAGTAGCTTTATCTTTTGCCGAAACATTGACGATACCGTTAGCATCAATATCAAAAGTGACTTCGATTTGAGGCAT
>CALXXA010000044.1 GCA_944392585.1 uncultured Alphaproteobacteria bacterium
TTAAAGATTTATCTTCTGAATTAGGAGCCGTTGATTGCGCTATAGGCTCCGACATCGGATTCGCTAAAGGAATAGGAGAAGAAACTTCTGCTGTTCGTTGCACATCGTTTAAAGGAGGCCCTCCTACGATTTTCCCACCATTTTCTAAAATCTTATTTTTTAATTCTTCGCTTTCTTCCGGTAATATCTCTACACGAACTTTAGCAGTTCCTTTATCTTTAAATTTTAAAACTTCTGCCGCTGTTTTAGAAACATCAATAATTCTGTTATTAACAAAAGGTCCTCTGTCATTAATACGAACGACAACAGACTTCCCGTTTTCCAAATTAGTTACCTTTGCAATGGATGGTAAAGGAAGAGTTCGATGAGCCGCCGTCATAGCATGCATATCGTATTTTTCACCATTTGCGGTCAATCCATTATGAAAATCAGGGCCATACCAAGAAGCGATACCGACTTCACGATAATTCATATCTTCTTGAGGATAGTACCAAATATTGTTAACTTGATAAGGCGTTCCGATTTTATAGATGCCGTTTTCATCTGAAGAAATATAATTTTCTCCCGAAGATTTAAGTAAGATCCCATTATCTGTGCATCCTACTAAACAACATGTCAAAAAAAACATGGTAACGGGTAGATATCTCATAATTGCTTCTCCTTTAATTTTCATAACCATCTATGAATGTTTTACATCATTTTAATATTTTTTCAAGTAATTCTTTTGATAAATATCCATCTGGGACAAGATTGTTATTTTTTTGATATTGTTTCAGCGCTTCTTTTGTTTGCTCTCCATAAAGACCGTCAATCGAACCGCTGTAATATCCGTCAACAGTCAATTTTTTTTGCACTTTTTTGATTTCATCTTTATAAAGAGATTCCTCTTCAGGTAATTTTGTTATGTTTAAGGTTTCTATTCCTGCGATATAATCTGCTAAGATACCTACGCTTAAAGCATAATAATCGGACCTGTTCCAACGTTTAATAACATCGAAATTAGAATAAACCAAAAAAGCTGGCCCTTTCTTACCTGATGGCATCATTAAGCGAGCTGTAATACTCTTTTCGAAATCTGTCAAAGAATCTTTTCCTTTCAGTCTTAACCCCATCTCATACCATTCCTTCAAAGTCTTTTCCCCATCTTCTCTATAAAAAGACTCTGAAAGAGGCCCTTTAACTTCCCTCCCCCATCTGATCCGAGGGTTCCACCCCATTTGAGACAAATAATTTGCCGCAGATGCAATTGCATCCGGGAAAGACATAACCAAATCTCTTCGCCCATCGTTATCCCCATCGACAGCATAATGCAAATATGTTGTCGGCATAAACTGAAAATGTCCAAAAGCTCCCGCCCAAGATCCTTGTGGCGGAATAATCCGATCTTTCTGAATAATTTTAAGTAATGCTATTAATTGTTGAGTAAAAAAAGTAGATCTTCTGTTATCATAAGATAATGTAGCTAAAGCATCTAATGTGTCAATGTTCCCTTTGATATTTCCATAATGAGTTTCAATTCCCCAAAAAGCAATTAAATATGCCGAGGGAACATGATACTTTTGCTCAATTTCATTAAATAATTTTTTTTTCTTTTTATATAAGGTCTGTCCTTTAAGAATACGATCGGGGGTAATAGTCCGTTTTATATATGATGAAAAAGTCAATTTAAATTCCGGTTGTTTTCTGTCCAGAGCAATAACACGATCCAACCGTTTTAAATAAGGGACATATTCTTTCACAATCTCTTGAGAAATATTTTGTTCAACTGCCAATTGAGCAAAATCTCGTTTCCATTGTTCAAAAGCGGCATCTTCGGCTTTAACCGGCAATATGATGCTCAAAGAAAGAAAAAAAATATTTATGCACGTTAATTTCATTTTACTCCTCGATTGGTTATTTAACATAATAAATAATTTTTTTTCATTTTTCCACTTGATTTTTTTCTTTTTTTATATTAAAAAGTTCTCATGAAAATACATAAGGATGGGTGGCAGAGCGGTTTAATGCGGCGGTCTTGAAAACCGTTGAGGGGCGACCCTCCGGGAGTTCGAATCTCTCCCCATCCGCCAAAAGTAAAAACATACCTCCTACAACAATTAAATTAAACAAAACGAAACTATTGTAAAAATATTTACTTTCTTTTAAAAGAGGCAAAAGGCTTAGATGTTCCTTGGATGTCATTTATCTATATCAAAAGGTTTCGAAAATATCGCTCAAACAGCGATAAAAATAAATGCAAACACCTTTCAGTTTTTTACGCGCAATCCTAGAGGAGGTAGAGCTCGCAGTGTTGATCTAAGTGATATAAAAAAAATGAACTCTCTCTTAGAAAAAAATAATTTCGGACCTATTGTGGCTCATGCTCCGTATACTCTCAATCCATGCTCACAAGAAACAAAAAATAGAGATTTTGCTTCTTTAGTTCTACAAGAAGACTTAATTTTATTAGAAAATATACCGAATTGTTTTTATAATTTTCATCCTGGTTCTCATGTCGGGAATGGGAAAGAAGTTGGAATTCAAAGAACTTCCGATTTATTAAATGATGTTATTACTTCTTCTCAAAAAACACAGATTCTTATAGAAACAATGTCTGGGCAAGGAAGCGAAATCGGTTCCAGTTTTGAAGAAATAGCTCAAATAATAGAAAAAACTCATTCTCATGAAAAAATAGGCGTCTGCCTTGATACATGCCACGTTTTCGCAGCGGGATATGATATTATTCATCATTTAGATAATGTACTAACAGATTTTGACAAAATCATTGGTCTTACCCGTTTGAAAGCTATCCACTTAAACGACAGCTTAAAACCTTTTGGTTCCCACAAAGACAGACATGCCCGCATAGGAGCTGGAGAAATAGGCCTTTTTCCTATATTGAACATTATAAAACATCCCCTACTTAAAAATCTTCCTTTCATTTTGGAAACTCCTAACGATAGCGACGGCTATTTTACAGAAATTAATTTATTAAAAGAAAAAAACTAAATAAACTTATTTGTTTTTTTCAGTATAGTATGCTAGTCTTTTTTTTAGCTTTTAGATTTTTTTAATTTTACTAATGAGGGAAATAATGGCACAAAATAAATGGTACAATTTATCAATAGATAAAGTTTTAGCTCTTTTCCAAACAAATCAAGAAACAGGATTGACACAAAAACAAGCTGATCAGAATCAAGCTCGATACGGATTCAATCAAATGACTGCTAAAAAAGGGAAAAGCCCTCTCCTTCGTTTTTGGCTTCAGATTCACCAACCCTTGATTTATGTCTTAATAATTTCAGCAACAATAGCTCTTTATTTTAAAGAATACGTAGATGCTTTTGTTATTTATGGTGTTGTTATTGTTAATGCCATTATGGGTTTTATTCAAGAAGATAAAGCTCTTAAAGCATTAAATAGCTTATCTAAAAGCATCGTCGTACGTACCAGAGTTATTCGTGATGGAGAAGTTATAGAAACAGATGCTAAAGAGCTCGTCCCAGGAGATATCGTTCTTATTCGATCAGGAGAAAAAGTTCCTGCGGATTTACGTCTTTTACAGGTTCATGATTTAAAGATAGATGAATCGGCTTTAACCGGAGAATCAGTGCCAGTTCTTAAAACAACGGAAAAATTAAGCGAAAATACATTACTGGCAGATAGAAAAAATATGGCGTTTGCTTCAACCCTTGTTACTTTTGGGCAGGCGAAAGCTATTGTCGTGGAAACAGGAGATCATTCTCAAATTGGGCAAATTTCAAAAATGATTCATAATGCGACAGAATTAAAAACCCCCCTAACAGAAAAAATAGAAAGTTTTAGTCAAAAATTACTATGGTTTATCGTATGTTTATCTGTTCTTGCTTTCATCGTCGGTTTTTATAAAGGCCTTCCTTTTGTAGATACTTTTATGTCTGCTATTGCAATGGCAGTCGCCGCTATTCCTGAGGGCTTACCAGCCGCTTTAACGATTATTCTGGCTATTGGCGTCAACAGAATGTCCAAACGTCATGCTATTGTCAGAAAATTACCTGCTGTTGAAACTCTTGGGAGTACTTCAATCATTTGTTCCGACAAAACAGGAACATTAACGGAAAATAAAATGACTGTTCAAAAGATTGTTTCCGCCGGGCAAGAATACACCGTTTCAGGAAATGGATACTCTTTAAAAGGAACAATAGATCCTCAAGACGATAATCAAGCCCTACTTTTTTGTTTAAAAACAGGGGTTCTTTGTAATGAAGCTCAACTTAAGACAAATGGAGTTCAAGGGGATCCAACAGAAATCGCTCTGCTCGTTTCAGCAGAGAAAAAAGGAATAAAAATCAAAGAGTTAAGAAGTAGAATTAAACCTTTAGATGAAATACCGTTTGAATCAGATTATCAATATATGGCCGTATTAGGATCTGATAAAACACTTTATGTCAAAGGAGCTCCGGAAGCTATTCTCCCTTATTGCTCTTATCAAATGTCGGCGACGGGAGAATTAATCCCTTTAAAAACAAAAGAAATCTTGAAAACAATGGAAACAATGGCTTCAAAAGGTCTTCGTGTCTTAGGATTCGCTATAAAGCAAAACATCTCCGTTAATAAAATTTCACATGCTGATGTTCAAACCAATCTCATTTTTGTTGGACTACAAGCTATGATTGATCCTCCGAGACCTGAGGCAATTAAGGCTATTGCTGCTTGCCACAGTGCCGGGATTATGATTAAAATGATTACTGGAGATCATATCATCACAGCAAAAGCAATCGCTCAACAAATGAACCTACATGGAAAAGCGCATAACGTTGAACCAACTGTTATGAATGGTTCCGAAATAGCTCAAATGAATGATGCCGAATTAAGAAAAATTGCACCTAAAATAGATGTTTTCGCAAGAGTCTCTCCAGAAGATAAACTAAGACTTGTCAAAGCCTTCCAAAAAAATAAAAATATCGTTGCTATGACCGGAGACGGTGTTAATGATGCTCCCGCATTAAAACAAGCCAATATCGGAATCGCCATGGGACAAAATGGCACTGATGTTGCTAAAGAGGCAGCGGATATTGTCCTATTAGATGATAACTTCGCAACGATTGAGTCCGCCGTGGAAGAAGGAAGATGTGTCTTCGATAATCTTATCAAATTTATTCTATGGACACTTCCTATCAGTTTCGCAGAAGCTTTTATAGTCATGCTAGCTATTTTCTTTGGCTTAACAAGTCCTATTTCCCCTGTCCAAATCTTGTGGATTAATATGGTAACGACAATTTTATTGGGAGCTATGTTTTCTTTTGAACCTGTTGAAGAAGGAATTATGTCTAGACCTCCTCGTAAACACAATATACCTATCATAACAAAACCTTTATTAACAAGAATGATTTTAATAACAACTTTAATAACTATACTGAGTTTTATCGCCTATGAAATTGTAGCTGACCAAAATTATAACATCAAAATGGGACGAACATTAGTTGTTAACGCTATTGTTATAATGGGTATTTTCTTGATGTTTGCGTGCAGATCTTGGGATAAATCTATTTTTAAAACAGGGTTTAAAGGAAACCCTTGGATGATTCTAGGAGCTCTAAGCATGATTGTTTTGCAACTTCTTTTTACATATACAGAGTTAATGCAAAAATTTTTCCAAACAGTTTCTTTACCTATTCATACCTGGGTAATTGCCATTGGATGTGGTATTTTAATAACATTCATGATCGAAATTGAAAAATGGGTTCTTAGACATTTTCTCAAAATCTCTTGATTATATGAAACAACACTTCTATTTCTTCTGAAAAGGAGAAACTATGATAGAACATGCTATTTTTGCTGCAGGTTGCTTTTGGAATGTTCAAGTCGTATTTGACAAAATCCCTGGTGTTATTGAAACTCAAGTCGGATATATCGGTGGATTTCTTCCATATCCAACCTATGAACAAGTCTGTACAAATACAACAGGTCACATAGAAGCTGTTAAACTTTCTTATGAGTCTCAAACTGTTTCTTATGATTATTTACTGAATGTTTTTTTTAGCTGTCATGATCCGACAGCATTAAACAGGCAAGGAGTTGATATCGGATCTCAATATCAATCGGCTATATTCTACTTTAATGAAAAACAAAAAAAACAAGCGTTAAATAAAATTCAAGAACTTAATACCAAAAAATTATTTAAAAATAAAATTATCACAAAAATACATCCGCTCACGGAATTCTTTCCAGCAGAAGAATACCATCAAAAATTTTTAGAAAAAAAAGGAAAATAAATTTATTGGATAGGGTATCCAATAGCCTGTGTTATTAAAACTTCTATATTTTTCGGTAACTTCAGCCCTCTTTCTATTGAACCTCTGTCAAAAGAGCCTCGCACAACATTTGCCATATGTTTAGATGCTGCGTAAAGACCTACATTCTGATAGGCGGAACCAACATGCATTGCTGCGTAAAGTTTATCTCCTTTATTCTTATCCGCCGCATATGCCAGTGTTATGGGAGCATCTTTTACTGGACGCAAGTCTGCGTCTGTTATCTTAATCAAGCTATGATTTTGAGCGTCATATAAGAAAGAGCCTTTATCAGATAAAACATAAATAAAAACATTTTGTCTGTTCAAAGCTGTTGGAATGGTTAATTTATTTTCTTCTCTATTTTTCCCGGCGCCCGCCCATAAAATCTCTGCCAATACATCTTCTTGTATCGGCTCTTTTGAAAATGAGCGTATCGTCTTTCGTTCACTTAATGCTTGCATTAAGGGCATTCCTCCTGTTTTATCAATAGAAGGTAACGCTATATAATCTTGTTGCGCATACACACTATTTGAAAATATAATGATTGCGGTTATCGTAAGAAATAATTTTTTCATTTTGATCTCCTTTTTTTCCTCTTAACGAAAAAAAACACTTTTGTAAAGTTCTTTTACATATAATTTTATTATTTCTTTCTTTTTAAATTGAAAATCACCGAAAACAACTTATATCCCTTTTAAAAAGGATATAGATATGATGAATAAAAGAAACATTGGATATCTGCTTGGTTTTTCAGCAATTATTATGTGGAGTTTTAATGTTATTATTTCTAAGCATATGGCGGGAATCTTATATCCGTTTCAAATTTCTTTTTTTCGTTGGTTTATAGCCTCTGTTTTTATTTTACCCTTTAGTTATAAGCTTATTTGGGACGCTCGCAAAACTTTACTTAAACATTGGAAACTGATTTTAATTTTATCTATATTCCTTGCTTCAATGAATAATTTTGTTTATCAAGCCGGACATACAGCAGAAGCTATTGATATGTCTCTAATCGCGACAACAGGACCTATTTTCCTGGTCATTATATCAAAATTTTTATTTAACATCCCTATTTCCACTAAACAGATAATCGGATTCATCCTCTCTTTAATAGGAGTAATTATTGTCATCTCTGACGGAGAATTAACACATTTGGCTCATTTCCATTTCGTCTCCGGTGACTTTTGGATGCTCTTAAACGCCTTCACTTTCGGAACATACGGAGCTTTACAAAAATTAAGACCTAAAGAAATCTCTCCTTTTACTTTATTAAGCATAACAACTATCTTAGGAACTTTCCTTCTCTTCCCTTTTTTCATTCTAACAAGTATTCACCATCCTATCAGAGATTTGGCTCCTCAAGAAATTTCCATACTTCTTTATCTAGGAATTGTTAATTCCGTTTTAGCTTATTTCTTTTGGGACTTAGCTCTTGATAAATTAGGAAATTTAAAAACAAGCCTGATATATTACACTATTCCCATTTTCAGTATGACCGAAGCTTATTTCTTACTCCATGAACAAATTTACAAAGCTCAAATAGCGGGAAGCTTTCTAATTATCGGAGGAATTTTCTTTTCTGCTATTAAAAAAAATGAAAAACATCGCAAGCACCATTTTTATCATTAACATCCAGAAGTTTATCTTGTTTTTCCCAAAATTCCTCTCTACATTGTTCAAAAAGGAGGAAAAATGAAAAACATTTTAATTATTAATGGACATGAGCGTTTTTCTTATAATGAAGGGCGTCTTAATATGACTCTTACGTTGAAGATGCAAGAAATTTTAAGCTCTCAATATACCGTTAAATTATCAATCCTACAAAACGGATGGAATATAAAAGAAGAACAAGAAAAATTTCTTTGGGCAAATACCGTTATTTTCCAAATGCCTGTTTATTGGTTTAGTACCCCTGCTCTATTAAAACGTTACATGGAAGAAGTTTATGAATACGGGGTATTCTACAAAGGAGGAAGTGAATATGGCTCTGGAGGATTGTTAAATGGGAAAAAATATATGTTGTCAACAACTTGGAACTCTCCATTAAATGTGTTTGGAAACAAAAAATCCTTTTTTGAAGGAAAAACTGTTGATGATATTCTTGTTCCCATACATAAAACTCAACAATTTATAGGGATGGAACCTCTTCCTAGTTTTTCATGTCATGACGTTGTCAAACACCCTGATATAAACTTTTTTACGGAAAATTTAAAATCTCATTTGAAACAAGTTTTCCATTTATAAATGACATTTTAAACAATTTTTATCTCTTTCTAATTGTATTGTCGTATGCAGAATATCAAAATTTTCTTTTAGGACTCTGTTCACTTCTGAAATCAGTTCTAAATTATCTCCAACAATATGACAATCAAAACCAATTTCATGTTCATTAATGTACCATACGTGAATATGATGCACATCCTTAATCCCTTTAATACTTAGAAGAGCATTTTTTATTTCTTCAATATCAATATCCATTGGCGAGGCATCCATTAAAATTGTAATAATCAAAGGAAATGAAACAACGACTTGAAGAATCATGTAACAAGCAATTAAAACCGCTATTAATCCATCTACAAAGTTCCAATCGAATAAAAGAACAAAAATTCCTGATACAATCACTCCGACACTCCCCAACACATCTGCTAAATTATGGAAAAATAGTATCTTCATATTAGTGTTATGAGCAGCTTCTTTATGCGATAATCTCGCCGTTACAATATCAACTCCTAAAGCAAAAATAGAAACGACTATAATAAGCGCTCCATCTATTTTTTGAGGCATAATAATTTTTAGAATACCTTCATATAAAAGATAACTCCCGGAAATAAATAATAAAATTAGATTAACGAAACTTCCTATAATTTCAGCTCTTTTGAAACCATACGAAAATCTTAAAGTCGCTTGCCTCATCCCGATTTTATATGCCATAATGGCTATCAAAATTGAAAAAGCGTCACTTAAATTATGCAGTGCATCTCCAACAAGAGCAATACTTCCTCCGATTACTCCGGCAATAATCTCTATTAGAGTTAAAAGTAAATTAATACTAAATGCCCATATCAAATATTGAACAGTTTTAGGATTAATTTTATGCTTATGAAGAGAATGCATTTATATTTCTTTTTTTTATTACCCTATATCTATATTAAAAAATAATTTTGCCAATAAGCCTATTAGAAAAGAGATAAAAGCAACCGATAAACTAATCCCGGCCATTTCAATAAATCGTGGGAAAAAGCGTTCAGAACGAACAATCGCTATATAGTAATTAAAGAAGAAAATAATTAAAACAGCCACCCCTACCATAATTAATAAAGCTTGTAAATACAAAGTTGGAGGTAATAATAAATAAGGCAAAACCAATAAAACAACCGTAACTAAATAAGCTATTCCCGTATAAACGCTTGCTTTTAAAGCTTTGGAGTTTCCATCGGCTCTTTCAGCCAAATAATTAGATGCTGCCATTGATAAAGTCGCCGCAATTCCTGTAATAATCCCTGCGAGAGCCGTTAATTTAGTATTCGCCAGGACAAATGTTAACCCTGCTATTGTTCCCGTTAATTCTACTAAAGCATCATTTAGCCCAAGAACCATCGCTCCTACATAATTTAAACGCTCTTCATTTAACATTTTTATCAACTGTTTTTCGTGATTTTCTTCTTGAAGTATAATTTGCTTAACCTCCGGTATCTCATTTTTTAAAACACTTATCTCATCAACTCCCGTATACTCATTATTTTCCATAAGCTTAATAACAAAAGTATAACCAAGTAAAAACATTAAAAAAGAATACCAAAGGAATTTTATATTCGAAGGATAAACTTTCTTTTGAGTATACTGTCCCCAGATAAGCGCATGAGCTGCCTCATCTTTTGCAATCTGCTCCAGAATAAACTTATTTTTATCATCTTTAACTTTTTTTGAAAAATAGCCGTAGATTTTAGAGGCCGTTAATTCATCCTTTTGAAAACGCAACATTAATTTCAAATTCTTATTATGCATAAAAAACTTCCTCCTTCATGTAATAAAGAGAAACACTTATCAATAATATTGTCAATAAAAATGTACTTGTAATATTCAAAAAATAATTATATTTATAAAAAAAAGAAGTTCATAGATTTTATTATCATAAGGAAATGTTTTTCCGATGAAAATATAAAAAATGTTTCTTTATGGGAGTTTTAATAAGAAATGAAAAGTCATGAAATACACTTCATCACATCCAATCAAGGAAAGATTAAGTCTTTAAGTAGTGCTTTAAAACTGCATCATCTTGATGTTACTATCTTAAATAAGAATCTGGATATTATGGAGCCTCAGTTTGACAGCGTACATGAAGTTTCAAGATTTAAGGCTCTGACAGCTTTTAAAATTATTAAAGCTCCTGTTCTGGTTGAGGATGGTGGGCTTTCTGTTCCCGCTCTTAATGGTTTTCCTGGTGTTTATACGAAATATGTTCTAAAGACCTTGGGGGCTGATGGTATTTTACGTTTAATGCAGGGGAACAACAATAGAAGCGCCACATTTATTAGTGTTACAACATTCGTTAATGAAGAAGGAAAAGTTTTCCAGTTTGAACGCGATAGTGAAAAATTTGAAATTTCTCAAAATAAGATAGATGTGCAATCACCATTTGCTTGGTCAGAACTTTGGAAAATTATTTATTTAAAGGAATATGGTAGAAACTTATGTGAACTGTCAGAACAAGAAGTTTTTGAATATTATGGGCGTCTGGGAGCTAAAGGTAGTATTCAAAAATTTGTAAAGTGGTATGCAAATGAGTACAGAAAATAGTTTATTATTTTGTGGCAATTCCTCAATTGAGCATATTATAATAACACCAATCGGAATAAGAAATGAAGAGCCTGTAAGGCTATAGTGTCGGTTCTATACTTTCAGGAAAGAAAAACATTTTCTTACTTCGCAGCGTTGGGAAAGACTTTCTCATAGATAGGTTAGACAGACTAGGGATAGGTTGGCAGAAAGGAATCGGGCGAATGTTTCGGTCTACAAGAAGTAACGGCATACCCAAATGTTTTCCCTGGGAAATGAAGCTCCTTCCGAGAAAAGCGTAACGAACAAAACTTCCTCTTTTCAAATTGGCGACCCCAGAGGGAGTCGAACCCTCGTTACCGCCGTGAAAGGGCGATGTCCTAGGCCTCTAGACGATGGGGTCATATATCATCTATTAAAGTACGCCTATATATACAGTCATTTAACGTAAATAGCAAGAACTTTTTTCAAAATAAAACATTTTTTTTTAAAGCTCTAATATAATTCCTATGACAGCTCCTATAAAAATAAGGGAAATAGGATGTATTTTAAGTCGAAATGACATGATAACATAACATATAAATAAACCTAATTGAAAGAAAAAGTCTTTGTTTGATGGAGCTTGATAAACAATCATTTCTAGTAAAACACAAAGAAAAGAAAAAATCATAGCAGCAACTGCTGGTTTTAAACCATAAAAAGCTCCTGAAATTAAAGAATTCTTTTTTATCTTTTGAAGAATCTTACTAATAAATATAATAATCAGAAAAGAAGGAGCGACTAATCCTAATGTAGCTATTACTCCTCCTGTTATCCCTCCGGCTTGAATACCTGCATAAGTCGCCATATTGACTCCCAGTGGGCCAGGTGTCGTCTCTGAAAGGGCTATCATATTTGTCAACTGTGTCACATCAAACCAGTTAAATCGTTCCGCCAGCCGAAACAAAAAAGGAATTGTTGCCAACCCTCCTCCGACAGCAAATAACCCTATTTTAAAAAACTCCCAAAAAAGTATCCCATAAATCATCTGAAATGCCTTTTAATTTGAATCAAAATAATCCCTGTTACACACGAAAAAATAACAATAAAAAATATTGAAACATTCCCAAAAAATACCATTACAAAACTTATAATTAAAATAAACAATGTCCATAAATCAAACACACTTTTTTGTACCATTTTAACAGCCATAGAAAGCAATAATGCTGTAATCATTAATCTCATACCGGCAAAAGCGTGTTGAATATAACTGTTCTCCCATATATAAACCAAACCATACACTAATGAGCTTATTATTAAAATAGAAGGCAAAATCATACCAAACATCGTACAAACAGCTCCTAAAATGCCTTTATGCTTATATCCGATAAAGGTTGATACATTAATCGCTATAATACCTGGAGTAACCTGGCCTATCGCATAATAATCCAATAATTCATCATCTGTTGCCCACCCTTTTCCAACAACCTCTTTCTGAAGAAGCGGCAACATCGCGTATCCTCCTCCAAAAGTAAACATTCCAATCTTTAAAAAAGAAAAAAATAATTCAAAATACGTTTTCATATTTTATTCCTTTCAATATCTAAGAAGACATAATCTTAATAGATAAAGCAAAACTTTAATTCGAATAGCTAACATCTTGAATAAAAAGCTGAACTTTATTTCTACCATTCCAATTATCTAAGCGTAAATTACCCGCGAAATGAAAAACTTGATCTGGTTTATGAGACAATAATACTCTCCCAACTTCTGTGTCTCTCGCTCGAAAAGAAACTGCATCCAACTGCCCTCCGTTTCGCCCGGTTAATTTACAAATAATGTGTCCATTAGAAGTTAAAATCGTTTTTGCTATTTTGACATCATGAATCACAAAAAGAGGTTCCGGATTCCCCTCTCCATATGGTTCTAATTGATTTAATTTATTAAGCAACTCTGTTTGAACAGCCATAATATCCAAAACAGCGTCTATTTCTAAAAAAGAAGACGTATCTTCTACATGAGCCATCTTAGGTTCTATAAAAGATAATAAAAAAGTTTCAAAATCATTAATTTTAGATGTCTCTAAAGAAAATCCAGCCGCCATCGGGTGACCGCCTCCTCTATTTAAAATACCTTTATTTAAAGCCTCGATAACTAAATGACCTAAATCAATTCCCGGGATGGAACGACTGGATCCTTTCGCTTCATCTCCTTCGATAGATAAAACAAAAGAAGGCAAATTATATTTTTCTTTTAATCTTCCCGCAACAATTCCAACGACTCCTTGATGCCATTTAAGTCCTTTAACTAAAATAAAAGGAAGGTTCTTTTCTATTGATTTTTGAGCTTGATTTATTGCGTCTTCCAATACTTGAGTTTCAATATTTCTGCGTAATATATTTAATTCTTCTAACTCTGTCGCTAACTGAACTGCTTCAATTTTATTAAAAGTCGATAACAGTTTCATCCCTAAATCCGATCGACCTACACGCCCTCCCGCATTAATCCGAGGTCCTAAAATATAGCCTAAATGATACGCACTGATTTTCTCATTAACTTTAGCCACCTCAGATAAAGCCGCCAAACCAACATTCTGCTGAGAATGCATTTGTTTAAGACCTGTCTTAACAAACAATCTGTTAACCCCTTTTAAAGGAACGACATCACAAACTGTTCCGAAAGCCACTAAATCTAACCATTGTTTTAAGTCAGGCTCTTTAATATCCTTGTAAAATCCTTTTTGCCGCAAAGTGCGATTCAATGCGACAACTGTTAAAAAAACGACTCCTACAGCGGCTAATCCATAAAAAGGGTTATTCTTGCTTTCATCTAACCTTTTAGGATTAACAACAGCATATGCATTAGGTAATTTTTTTTCAGGCTCATGATGATCCAAGATAATAATATCTAGACCTATTTTTGTCCCGAAATCAATCGGTTCAAAAGCAGTCATTCCGCAATCAACAGTTACAACTAAGCGAATCCCTTCATGATAAAATTTTTGCATTTCCCTTATATTCGGACCATACCCATCATCTCTATCAGGAATAAAAACATGCGCCTTAACATGGATACTGTTCAAAAACAGTTTTAAAAGAGCACTTGATGTTGCGCCATCAACATCATAATCTCCCATAATTCCTATTTCTTCGCCATTTAAAATCGACTCTGCTAAACGATTAACTGCTTTTTGCATATCTTTTAATTGACACGGCTCCGGCAACTGCTTCTTAAGAGTCGGATTTAAAAACGCATCTATTAAATTAAAATCTACTTGACGAGAAACCAATACACGTGCAAGAATCTCAGGCAACTGATACTTTCGCATTAACATCTCAACAGATTTTTCATCTTGTTGATGGTACACCCATGAACGGTGACTTAACGAATCTTCGACCCCCAACACAAACATTTCTAAACACCTTTCGTACTGATGGTTTTATCATAGCTCTGTTCCTATCTCAAAAGCAAGCCTTATTTTTTCAAAAAAGAAATTGTATATAAAGAAAAATATGCTATCATAAGTAAATAAAAAAAAGGAGAAATTATATGTATATTGATTTTATTGCTGATTATGGAGAAACAACCGGACATGACGACTTAGCTTTTGCAGAAGTTCACTTGAAACTTTGTGAGCAGTTTACCATAAGAAAAATGGCTTTCCCAACGGTTCGAACTTTATCTGTGCGGCCTTTTAATACAATAGAAACAGGATTTGTTGTCGCCCAATTGGCTATAAATTCGAAATTAGGTCGAAACCATCTCGTCTATCATAACACAGCGCCAAGAAAAGATATCCTTGAGGCTCGCGATAAAAACGCCGGAGAATTTTTAGCCGTCGCAGAATTACCAAACAATGTTCGTATCATCGGGGTCTTCGGAGAATATACCTTTTCATTTATAAAAGGGAAAGCGTCCATTTATCGTGTTAAATGCGCCCAAGACGGTTCTCAATTCAGATCTAGAGATGTTTTCCCTCAATGTGTCGCCAGTCTCGCGGCTCATGCAGACCAGCCGCTGCAATCTTGGGAGCTTCTAGGCGAAGAAGTTACGGATATAAAAGAGATTCCTTCAAATATAGTCTTAAGCATCGATGGGTATGGTAATATAAAAACAAATGTTACTCACTTTGAAAATATTCACCAAATAACACTTAACAAAATAACACATCCTGTTCAAACAGGTCATGGTATCTTCTCCGTCCCGGATGGGCAGATGGTTTTCGCTCCGGGATCTTCCGGATGGGAGGGAGTAAATTTCGGAGAAATATGCTTACGCGGAGGATCTGCCGCAAGAGTGTTTCATTTCCCTCATCCCGGAGATATTTTAGAAATTAAATAATAAAACTTTCAGAAAAATAATAATTTATTATTATTTTAATTTAAAAATCATCTTTATAAAAAGAGTTTTTTCTTGTAATTTTTAATGTGAAGCTAAAATATTTCAAATCTAACTAAAAAAAGGAAAAAAGAATGGAAAAAACAGAAGTTGGTCGTTCAATGATAGAAATGTTGGGTGTTTTAGCCATCATCGGTGTTTTATTCATCGGTGGTTTGCCGGATATACAATGGCAATGAATCGTCACCGTGCCAATACAGTTTTAGATTATGCATCCAGATGCGCCGTTGTTGCACAAACTTATGGAGATGGTTCTAGTTTACCGACAGAAACCAATTGTAAAACCATTTTGGATAATGAAGATCTTCCAGGAGGAGTAGATTCAGTAAGGATAGAAGGAACTGTCGATCAACCTATTATTCAGATAGGAACTCATTTACCACAAAAACTGTGTGAAGCCATAAAAGACCGTGGCAGAGGAAGCAACGTTATTAGTATAACAAATGACACACGGTTTCCTGGAACTGATTGTCAAGACAGTACTCCAACACTTCTAATTAAATACAATCCTAATTACACCTCCTAGGACAAACAATAAAGAGCCATCGTCAAAATGGCTCTTTATTTTTTTGTTGATGTAACCTTAAATATTCAATAAGATGAACTTTCTTTTAAAAAGAATTTTTACTTTATTAATCCGTCACATCAGCAGCAACTTGCATTTTAACAATTACATCCGGATTAGTGACAGAACCATTCATTTGAGGATTCCCTTTTTTAATCATATCAACATATTCCATTCCTTCAACGACTTTTCCAAAAGCAGTATATTGCCCATCTAAAAAAGTTGCATCATCAAAACAAATAAAGAATTGACTATCAGCACTGTTCGGATCAGAAGCTCGAGCCATTGAAACAGTTCCTCTCACATGAGGAGTAGAATTAAACTCAGCTTTTAATTTTTTCCCACTTCCTCCTGTCCCGTTTCCCAGAGGATCTCCTGTCTGTGCCATAAAACCATCTATGACACGATGAAATTTTAAACCATCATAAAAACCTTCTCGAGTTAACTCTTTAATACGAGAAACGTGATTAGGAGCAACTTCAGGCAATAGTTCAATAACAACACGCCCATAATCTAAATCCATATAAAGTGTATTTTCTTTATCCATAGCATATCCTCCTGTTGTTAAAAATAAAAAACTTAAAACAAAACTAAGTATTTTCTTCATTGACATTCTCTCCTTTTTCGAGGTTTGATTCACTTGATTTTTCTTGAGAACCTACTTCTTGTTCGCACAAATCTTCTTCTTCATAATCTTTAACGGCAGAAACAGAAACAACTTTTTCTCCCTCATTTAATCTAAATAAAATAACTCCTTTTGTATTTCTTCCAACGATTCTAATATCGGTTACACGCATCCGTATAAGCTTTCCGGCATCCGTTACCATCATAATATGCTCATCATCTGAAACCGGCATAGATGCGACGACAGCAGCGGGAACCTTTAGCGTGTCAATATTTGTCACTCCTTGAGTTCCTCGTGAAGTAATACGATATTGATATGCACTGGAACGTTTTCCATATCCTCGTTCAGTAACAGTTAAAATAAACTGTTCTTCTGCTTCCATTTGCTTAAATTCTTCGGGCGTTAAGACGATTTCATTAGTGCTTTCAATTTCAATAGCATCCTCTGTTTCATCTCCAAGGGAAGATTTTCTCTTAGCCAAAGAAGTTTTTAAATAAGCGTCTCTTTTATCGATATCAGCTTTAACATGTTCCAGAACAGACATTGAAATTACTTTGTCTCCCTCGGCAAGTTTCATTCCTCTGACTCCGGTAGAAGCTCTAGATTCGAAGATGCGAACGTCTGTTACAGGGAAGCGAACACATTTCCCTCCGGCTGCTGCCAACAAAATATCTTGATTCTCATTACAAATATTAACATCTATCAATCTATCGCCTTCATCCAATTTCATAGCGATTTTTCCATTAGCCATGACATTATAAAAATCATCCAATCGATTACGTCTTACATTTCCGGATTGAGTTGCAAACATAACAGATAACCCGACGCAATCTTCTTGATTTTCAGGCAATTTTAAAACAGCCGTAATAGTTTCTCCTTGTTCTAACGGTAGAAGATTAATCAATGCTTTCCCCAAACTCTGAGGAGTTCCTTCCGGCAAACGATATGCTTTCATTTTATAAACTCTTCCGAGAGTAGAAAAGAATAAAATAGGAGCATGTGTACATGCGACAAAAAGTTTAGAAACTTGATCTTCCTCTCTTGTTGACATTCCGGAACGACCTTTTCCGCCTCTATTTTGAGCATGGTATGTTGATAAAGGAACCCGTTTTATATATCCTGTATTTGTTACGGTAATAACCATTTCTTCACGAGGAATTAGATCTTCCATATCTTGATCAAACTCGCCTTCTTCTATTGTTGTGCGACGTGGAGTTGCATATTCTTCTTTAACGGCAACAAACTCATTACGCATAATCCCATACAGTTTCTCACGAGACGATAAGATTGATAATAATTCACGAATTTGCTCTCCTAGTTCAGTTACTTCCGCGTGAATTTTATCTCTTTCTAATCCTGTTAGGCGATGTAATTTTAAATCCAAGATTGCTTTTGCTTGTGTCTCTGATAAATAATAAAATCCATCTATGACTTTACGATCAGGTTCATCAATCAATCGAATTAAGCTATCCACATCACTTGCAGGCCATTTTGTTTCCATTAATTGGATTTTTGCTATATTTGGATCAGCCGCCGTTCTAATCATTTCTATGATACGATCAATATTTGCGACAGCTATGGCCAGCCCTACCAAGATATGAGCTTTATCACGGGCTTTATTAAGTTCGAAAACGGTTCTTCTACGAATAACTTCTTCTCTAAAATCGATGAAAGCTCTTAAAATATCTTGCAGGTTCATGATTTGAGGGCGACCATTATTTAAAGCCAATGAATTAACTGCGAAACTTGTTTGTAAAGGAGTATATTTATAGAGCTGATTCAACACAACATCTGGTTGAGCATCTCTTTTCAATTCAATAACGACACGAACCCCCTGTCTGTCGGACTCATCTCGTAAATCAGAGATTCCTTCAATTGTTTTTTCTTTTACGAGCTCTGCGATACGTTGTATCATCGCAGCTTTATTAACTTGATATGGGATTTCGGTAACAACAATGGCCATTTTATCTTTTTTTATTTCTTCGATTGAACAGCGTCCTCGCATAATAATAGAACCACGCCCCGTTAAAGCGGCAGTTCTAGCGCCGCCTTTCCCTAAAATAATTCCCCCTGTTGGGAAATCAGGGCCAGGAACAAATGTATATAATTCCTCTGAAGATATAGAAGGATTATCAATCATTGCTATACAAGCATTTAAAACCTCTCCCAAGTTATGCGGAGCTATATTTGTTGCCATTCCAACAGCAATTCCTCCTGATCCATTAACAAGGATATTAGGGAATCTGGCAGGTAAAACAACAGGTTCCGAACAAGTTTCATCATAGTTCGGGCGGAAATCAACAGTGTTACGATCAATATCTTCCAACAACCAATGAGAAGAGGATGCCAAGCGGGCTTCTGTATACCGCATGGCCGCTGCTTTATCTCCATCCATAGATCCAAAATTTCCTTGAGAACTGATAAGAGGAAGCCTCATTGAAAAATCTTGAGCCATACGAACCATAGCATCATAAATAGCACTATCTCCATGCGGATGATATTTCCCCATAACATCTCCGACAATACGCGCGGATTTTCTAAATGGCTTATTATAATCATACCCATTCTCATACATTGAAAATAAAATTCGTCTATGAACAGGTTTTAATCCATCTCGAACATCCGGTAAAGCTCTAGAAACTATAACGCTCATAGCATAGTCTAAATAAGACTTGCGCATTTCGTCTTCAACTGCTATCGGTTGAATACCGGCATCTAATGACACATTTGTATCAGTCATGAGCTATCCCTTTTTAACTATCAAAATGTTTTATCAAATAAATCCTGTTTTTAGAATGGAATTTCATCATCAAAATCTGTGCTAGATTTTGAAGTATTTTCCGGGACAGAAGAATCCCATCCCGAATCAGAGGAATCAGATGCAGATTGATCTATATTTATAGGTTCTTCGGAGTTACGTGGCTCCAATAATACCAATTCTCCTTTGAAATGCCCTACAACTACTTCAGTTATATATCTCTCTTGTCCGGCATTGTCCGTCCATTTCCTATTTTGCAGAGCTCCTTCAATATAAACTTTAGATCCTTTATGAAGAAATTTTTCCACAAAATCAGCAATACTCGCGTTAAATACAACTATACGATGCCATTCTGTTTTTTCTTGCCGTTGTCCATTAGGATCTTTCCACACGTCGCTTGTTGCAATTGAAAAATTTGCTATTTTTTTCCCGGTATTTGTATGACGAATTTCAGGATCCCGTCCTAAATTACCTATAAGCACCACTTTATTTACACTTCCTGCCATTTTTTTCCCTTTTCTTTTTTTATTGACTTATACAAATTAGCATAGCTCTTTTTTACAAAAATAGGAAGTTTTTTTTATATTTTTTTTGTGTTTTTTTAAGCTGTTGAAATGATTATTTTTTTAGGGACATAAAAAAAGACGATTAAAGAAAAAGCCTCTTTTACAAAAAGAGGCTTTCCTGAACAACATCATGTCAAAAAAGGATTACACATAAAATAAATAAGGGGAGACCTTTTTTGACAAAGTCATTATAACAAGTATGTTTTATTTTGTCAAGTATTTCTTACATTACCCTATTTTTTGCGCAACACATAAAACATTTTCCGCAGATTGATCTATTCTCTCATCTAATACGACCGAGCGCATTTCTTGAAGAGAAAAGCCTTCTTCTTTTAGAGTTTTTTCAACATATTTTTCTCCATATAAATAATAATAAGGAGGATATAAGAAAATATCTTGTTGATTTAAAGTATTTTTTCTAAAAGTAAAAATGAAACATCCATTAGATTTCAAAGCACCTTTAACAGCTTTAATTTGATTTTGAAACGACTTCATATAAGAAAATACATCAACAGAAGTAATTAAATCAAAAGTATTTGGATTTTGTTTTAAAAAAGAAGTGTTTTCAGCATGAAAAAATTTATCATATATTTTTTTATCATAGGCCTTGTCAAGCATAGCCGAACATAAATCTACCCCTATAAGCCCCATATCTTTCGAAAAATTTCTTAAAAGTTTCCCGACACTCCCTGTTCCGCATCCCAAATCACATATATCTAATGTATGCGGCTCATATAATTTTACTAAGATATTATTTATTTCTTGTAATACTTCTGTTTCGGCGCCTTCCATAGAGGAATCATAAGATGACGCATATACATTAAATAAAGTATTAACGGCTTGAGGTGTCAAAGGATCGAAATCAATCTGATTATTTATCAAAGCATTTGTTGTTAGGGAAATAAATTCATTTTTTGTAAACATTTGCCTCAAAGAAGACGCATATTCTGAAATATCCTTATGAGAAGCTCCGTTTTGCAATAAATAGAATAAACAAACAATCATTTTAATATATAACGTCTCATTTGTTGGATTATTTTGGATAAGGGAAAAAAAGACTTCTCCCGTTTCTTTTAGTTCTCCTTCTCTAGCGAAGAGTGTCCCGACTAATTCTCCCAAATCCTCACTCGAAGGATCTAACATATATGCTCTATGGTAGGCGAACACCGCTTGTTCGGGATACCCAAGAGCGACTAACACATTAGCGGAATAAACATATGGATCTGGAAAGCCATTATCGATTAAAATAGCGCCGTCACAAGCATTCAACGCATTAATATAATCACCTTTTTCAAAAAGGATTCTGCCTAAAGCGGTTCGAGCCAAGGCATCATTCGGATCACTTGCAATTGCGTCCTGATAGGCCTCGATAGCTTTTTCGGGTTGGTTCAAAGAACGAAGAGCGTTCCCTTTAAACAAATAAAAAGGAGCAAAATCATCTTCTTCGGCTATAAATCGTTCTGTTTGGTTCAAAAGCTCTTCATATTGTTTTGTTTCTTCTAATATGTTGAGACGGTTGATAATATCTTGTAGATTTTTCATATATATACCCTATTATGAACAAAGGTTTAGTAAAATACCTGCGGCTATGGCAGAACCGATAACTCCTGCGACATTTGGACCCATTGCGTGCATAAGCAAAAAATTTTGAGGATCAGCCTCCTGTCCAAGACGATTGGAAACTCTTGCCGCCATAGGAACAGCAGACACTCCAGCGGATCCGATCAAAGGATTTATTTTATCTTTCAAGAAAAGATTCATAATTTTTGCCATAATTACGCCAGAGGCCGTCCCTAAAATAAACGCACAGACACCTAGAAACAAAATCATTAACGTTTTAGAGACTAAGAAATTTTCCGCAATCATTTTAGAACCAACTGCCAAGCCTAAAAAAATAGTTACTATATTGATTAATTCGTTAGAAGCTGTTTTAGCTAACCGATCTGTAACGCCGCTTTCTTTTAATAAATTTCCAAACATTAACATCCCTATTAAAGGAGTTGCAGAAGGGAAGAATAAAATACACAATGCCAATACAACAAGAGGGAAGATGATTTTCTCTCTTTGAGAGACGGGACGTAATTGTTTCATTTGTATTTTACGTTCTTCATCCGTTGTTAATAAGCGCATAACCGGAGGTTGGATAATAGGGACCAAAGCCATATACGAATAAGCCGCGATTGCGACAGCAGCCAACAAATGAGGGGCTAATTTTTGCGTTAAGAAAATAGAAGTCGGGCCATCCGCGCCTCCGATGATTCCGATAGAAGCCGCTTCGTTCAAAGAGAAACTGACATCATTTGCAAACGCTCCTAAATACAGAGCTCCGATAACAGTTCCGAAAATACCGAATTGAGCGGCGCCTCCTAATAAGGCCGTTTTAGGGTTCGCTATTAAAGGACCAAAATCCGTCATAGCTCCAATACCCATAAAAATTAACAACGGGAAAAGCGTATTTTCAATTCCTATGTGATATAAGAGCCATAAAAGACCACCTTCATTTGTCAGACCTGCATATGGGATATTAGCCAAAATACCGCCGAAAGCAATTGGAATTAATAATAAAGGTTCAAACCGCTTAGCGATACCTAAATAAAGTAAAATCAAACAAATGGCTATCATCAAGATTTGCCCTATTCCGACAGGCAGCAGAGATCCTTCAGGAATTGTCATTGTTTCAAAAAATCCATAAAGACCTGTTTCCTGGATTAACGAGAGCAATTTCTCAGCCATTTTTTAACCTACCTTTGCTAAAAGCTTCCCTGATTGAACCTGAGATCCTTTCGATACTTCTATCGAAAGAATAATTCCGTCATTTTGAGCTTTAATTTCATTTTCCATTTTCATGACCTCCAAGACAAATAAAGTTTGTCCTCTAGAAATTTTATCTCCTGCAGAGCATTTTATTTGAGTAATTGTTCCCATCATCGGAGAAAGAACATCTTTTTCGGTTGATTTCCAAGCAGAATCAATCGGAGTTTTTTCAGGTTGTTTATCAAGAGAAAAAGGAAAAGCTTTCCCATTAACGACGGCTTGATTTTCATTCAAAGAGACATTAAAAGTTTTTCCATTTAAAATAATTTTATAATTTCCGGAAGTTTGTTTTTCTTTTAAATCTTTTTCTTTATAGCGGACGGAGACCTTTGAATTTCCTTTCAGGAAAGAGATTCCTTTTTCACCGCAAGTAGCCGCAATAAAGATATTTTCATCTGTTATGGGCAATTTATTTTGTTCTAACAAAGCCTTTGCAGGAGAAACACCTTTTTTTGGATTTTCATCATTCATCAACCGAGGAGATTTTGTAGTCGGTTGAAGTCCCAATTGTTCGGCAGCTGTTTGGACGACCTGAGGGTCAGGCTTTTTAGGAGTTTTCCCAAAATACCCTAAGACCATTTTCCCATAACCTTCGGCAATTTTTTGCCATGGTCCAAACATAACATTATTAAAAGCTTGTTGGAAATAAAATTGAGAAACAGGTGTAACAGAAGTCCCGAATCCTCCTTTACGAACGACCTCTTCCATAGCTTTAATAATTTCTGCATATTTATCCATGATAGAATTATCTCGCAGCATTTGAGTATTTGCGGTTAAAGCACCTCCCGGCATAGGGCTCCATGGAATGCGTGGCTCCACATGCAGAGCTTCCGGAGGAAGGAAATAATCTTTCATAGCCTCTTTAAAAGCATCTTCGACAGACATCAAAGCGTCTATATCGGCATCCAGCTCATAAGGCAATCCACGCAACACATGCCAAAAAGTCGCGACATCAGGTTGACACGTTCCTCCTGAAACAGGAGCCAATGACAAATCCACAATATCAATCCCGGCTTCTACGGCGGCTAAATAGCACGCAGTACCGACACCCGCCGTTTCATGAGAATGAAATTCCAAAGGAACTTGATTTCCTAATAACTCTCTGGCTTTTCGAATAGTTTCGTAAACGACAGAAGGAACGGTTGTTCCCGAAGCATCTTTAAAGCAAACAGAATGGAAAGGAATTTTAGCTTTTAGTATTTTTTTTATCGTATCTTCATAAAAAGCAGGCGTATGAGCGCCGACACAGCCGGGAGGCAAAGACATCATGGCAATACAAATTTGATGTTCTAATCCGGCATTAACGATGCATTGACCACTATAAGCCAAGTTATCCGGATCATTTAAAGCATCAAAATTACGTATCATTGAGACGCCGTGTTTTTTAAACAAGTCCGCATGAAGCTTTATAATGTCGGAGCTTTGTGAATCTAACCCGACAACGTTAATTCCTCTGGAAAGAGTTTGTAAATGAGCATCTGCACCGACAGTATCCCGAAAGGCATCCATAACATCAAAAGCATTTTCATTACAATAAAAAAAGGCCGATTGAAAAGAAGCTCCTCCTCCTGATTCAAACCGACGAATACCTGCATCTTTAGCCATTTTCACGATTGGTAAATAATCTTTAGAAAGAACTCTTGAACCATAGGCAGATTGAAATCCATCTCGAAAAGCCGTACAAGTCAATTGAATTTTTTTATTTTTTCTAGGCATGTTATTTCTCCCCTTGATGTAAGGCAATTGCGATAGTTGCCGCAGCTTCATCATCTGTTAAATCTTTTTTTTCAGTCCATTGAACAAGAACAGATGTTATATTAATCAATACAGTTAAAAACCACAAAAAAGCAAAAACAGCAAACATTCCGATAAACGCCATTTGCCATCCGTATGAAATAAGTCCTAATGATTGCATGTAATCTCCCCTTCTTTGTTTATGTTTAAATGATTTTAGAGATGATTGCAAGTTTTTTTATGTAAATAAATTTATTTACAGTCATTTTTTACAGAGTTATTCAAAAAGGAGCCCGGTTTTTTTTAATAAGGGAGTACAAAACCGGGCAAAAACATGTTATTCATCTATCCTGCTTTGGCTGAAACGCTGTGGCGGGATAAATTTCTTTTAAATTTGAGAACATCCGTTTTCCAAATATTCATGCCCTAAAGGACAACAATAACTGTCTCCGTTTTCTTTTGTTGTTACTTGCCCTTTACATTCACATCCGTTTGTCATCTTGTATCCTGTCTGTGGGCAAACACCCGGCTCTGAACATCGCGAGAGGTAAACTACCTCGCAATTTGTTCCGTCATAGTCACACCGCTCTCCACACGGGGCATTATTATACAGGCAGTAAGCAGGCGAAGCGTATGCGTAATAATAACATCCCATTTTGGTATCTTCATTAACACAACCATAAAATTTCCCGCTAACATTTCCGTATTTAAATCCTTCCGGGCAACCTGGATCCGTACAACTTCCATATATTACAAATCCATTATTTCGTACGAGTTCACACCGTTCTCCTTGGGAATTATAACAAGATTGGAAAGAGTTTTCTTCTATTGCGGTACAATATACTCCTGTGGTTTCATTTTCACACCGTTGTGTGAGAGAATTATATACCATTCCTTCTTTGGGACAAGAGGTCGTGGAACAAGTTCCGCAGTTGAGTGGATTTGAACAACCCTCTCCGCATAAATACCCATTTTTATAACATGTCCATGCCTTATAATCACCGGTCGGATAACAAACTAATCCATTTCCAAAATTACACGCACCCTGTTTTTTAGATACCTCATTAGTTCCCCAATAAGTAAAAGTTCCCCCGCGTTCTTCACAGATTTTTGGATCGCATACACCGGAGGTTTGTTGTAAAGAGGCATTTGTCGTCATACATTTTTCTCCGTCTTTTACACATTTATATCCACCCGTATTGCCGAACCGATAGCAATAATAATCCCCGAAATCTTTTTTACACGCATAATAAGTTTGCTCTAATCCATCAGAGAGCAAAGAAAAAGGCTCATCAG
>CALXXA010000045.1 GCA_944392585.1 uncultured Alphaproteobacteria bacterium
GCTGCGTCCGGTTTGAATTGAGCGATAAACTTCCCCATCCCTTAAAGTTTTCACTCTTGCCTTATCAGAAAGGGCTTTTCTCAAGAGAGAAAAGCAAGAAAAAAGAGGTTTAAAAGACCTTATAACCTTACTGTAAGCCAGGTTTTCTGCGGCATACGGGGGGGGGGGGGTGAAACCCAAACCATCACAATCGTTCTTCATTCTTACTTCTTTCCTTCTCATTTTTTGTACCCCCATCATTCGTTCTTCCTCTCTTTTCTTCTAACTCCTCTTCCTTTCCTTGTCAATACATTTTTTATTTGAAAATAAAAATACATAATATATTATAGGGGTAAGTTTTGATTTCCAACTCAGTATTGAATAGATTCTTTTTATGCTAAATCTAAAAAAAACTTGACTAAAATATGATGAAATGATAATATATTAAAATTACTCTCAAACAGAAAAGGAATTAAAAAATGACACCTCAACAAGCTACTCAAAAATTGTTCACAATCAATTGGCATAAACCAATCTTAGATGATATTGTAGCTTTAATCCGAGCTGGAGCAAATGTAAATGCTCTGGATGCAAATGACAGACCTCTTTTGGCAAAGGTTGTTGAAGGTAAATCTGATCAAGCTTTAGATTTATTACTGGTTGCCGGAGCAGATGTTACTTTGCTGACTGAAGAAGAAAAATCTAAAGGAACGAACGGAACTAGAAAACGTTTAGATGCAATAACAGAATTTTTAAATGCTGATTGGGCAAACGTTGTTTCGAGTGATATCGCAGGATGGATAAATAGAGGGGTATATTTAGATTCCAGACATAAAGACGGGGGAACTGCTTTAATGTATGCCGCTTATAGAGGGAATAACGAAGCTGTTAATACATTAATAGAATACGGAGCCAATGTACTCCTTAAAGATACAGACGGTCATACTGCTAAAGATATTGCTAATTCCAATGGAAATACTGAAATAGCAGGAATTTTAGACGCAACAGCAGACTTTTTAATGATAGACTGGACGAAAATAACTTCTGTCCGGCTTAATGAGTTGATTACAAAAGGAGCAAATATTCGTGCACAAAATAGCTATAATGATCCGATTCCTTTTCCTTTGATGAAAGCTATTTTTTATGATGCTGATATAAAAGTCTTAAATACATTAATCAATAAAGGATCTGATGTATGTGCGGTGGATATGAAAAGAAATACGCCGTTAATGTATGCCGCTTATAAAGGCAACAAGAAAACGCTTAATGCATTGATAGCCGCTGGTGCAGATATAAATATGAAGAATAATGATAATTATACTGCCAGAGATATTGCTCAGTACAATAAAAATACAGAGATTGTGGAAATCTTAGACGCGACAAGTGCATTATTAAACGCAGATTGGACAAAGATAACTTCTGCTCAGCTCAATGACTTGATTGCAAAGGGAGCAAATATTCATGCAAGAGATAATGAAGGATCTACTATGCTGATAAAAGCTGCTTTTAGCAAAAACTTTGAGGCCGTGAAAGTTTTAATACAAAACAATGCAGATATAAATGCTGTGAACGAAGATGGTTTGACTGCTTTAATGTGTGCAAGTTTCCCGAGAGATAAGGGCGCCTTAGAGAAAGTGCTCAATAAAGTGAACGGGAGCCTTTCGGATGAACAAAATATTGTAGAAACCTTGCTTGCCAATGGAGCCGATGTAACTATACAGGATAAAGTAGGGAAAATAGCTATGGATTACGTCGGAGAAGATAACTTTATCAAAAAAATGTTAAGCAGGGCGATGGCAACAGATAACTTATTAAAGACAGATTGGGAAAACATTTCTACAGAAAAAATTCAAAAGTTAATTAAAGAAGGAGCAAATGTCAATATACAAGATGAAAAAGGAATGACCCCGATTATGCACTTGGTTAAAGCAGGACGTTGTGAGGAAATGAATCTTTTTATAGATGCCGGCGCGGATATAACTTTAAAAGATAACGATAAACAAACGGCTTTAGATATTGCAAGTATATATGGAAGAGCGCAAGCAGTTAATATCTTAGTGGCTACCGAATCATTGTTGGAAAAGGATTTAAAAACTATTAATGTTAATGATTTTAAATCATATGTAAACAGAGGAGCAAATATAAACGCACGAGATAAATCTGGTAGATCAATATGGATGAAAACAGCATTTTCTAAGCGTAAAGAACTTATGCTCATTGCAGGGGAAAAACTTGGAAAAAATATGACCGTAAAAGGAATTAAAACCGGGGCAAAAGAAGCAGAATATTTATTCTTTAAAGGATTAAATTGGGTTAAAAATAAAATTAGATAAAACTTAAGTAAATCAAAAAGCTCTTTTTACAAGAGCTTTTTGATGATTATGGATGTAAACAAAAATAATGAATTATTTGTTTTGATAAACGATCTTTCTTTTCAAGAGACTGCGGAAGAATTATTAAAAATAAATTTGAAAAATGTGACGACGGCTGAGATACAAGACTTAATTATATAAGGATCTTCGAACGAGCCTGATAAATGATAATAGCAGATAAGGTATTGTTAAACTTTTTAAGAAAGAAGAACTTCTTTTTTCGATATGTTTAATGTATAAACAGAATGTTTAATTAAAAGCTCCTTAAAAAATAGTTAAAAAAGTTTAAAAAAAGACTTGATTTTTTTTATAAAAGCAGATATCATTTCGCAACCGAATCTTCCATGCGTGAAAGATTCGGGTGGGGTATGCTTTTTAGGGGTGTAGCTCAATTGGTAGAGCACCGGTCTCCAAAACCGGGGGCTACGGGTTCAATTCCTGTCACCCCTGCCACCTAAAGAGATGGGAAATAGAAAAGGAAAAAGTTTAAAAATGAAAACATCACCAACAACTTATTTAAGACAAGTTAAGCAGGAAGTCTCAAAAATTACCTGGCCGAGTCGAAAAGAAGCGACCTCATTAACTATTGTTGTTATGATTATGTGTTTGATTTTTGCCGTCTATTTCTTTGTTGCGGATTATATTTCTGCGGGGATAATTAAAATAATCTTAGGAATTGGAGCTTAAAAATGGCGCTGAAATGGTACGTTTTACATGTTTATTCCGGGTTTGAAAAAAAAGTTGCAGAGTCAATTAAAGAACAAGCAGAAAAAAAAGGCTGGACAGATAGAATTACAGATGTTTTAGTCCCAACAGAGGCTGTCGTAGATATTCAAAAAGGGAAAAAAGTTCAAGTTGAGCGTAAATTTTTCCCGAGTTATGTCCTTGTCCAAATGGAAATGAATGATGATACGTGGCATTTGGTTAAAAATACTCCTAAGGTAACTGGTTTCTTAGGTGGAAAAAAGCCTGTGGCTATGTCAGAGGTAGAAGCTCAACGTGTTATGATGCAGGTGCAACAAGGGATCGAAAAACCACGCTCTTCTGTCTCCTATGAAGTCGGAGAGCAAGTTCGTGTTAATGACGGTCCATTTGCTTCTTTCGTCGGAGTTGTTGAAGATGTAGATGCGGAACATTCCCGGTTAAAAGTGTTAGTCTCAATTTTTGGACGTTCCACTCCTGTTGAGTTGGAGTTTACTCAAGTGGAAAAAATATAACAAAAAGGCTTAAAAGTCCGGTCTTTTTGTATCGTGGGAAAGGGGCCAACCTTGATTACCACGAAACTTCAAAAAGGACTTGAAAAAGTAGAGGTTTAAAATGGCAAAAAAAATTATCGGATATATTAAACTGCAGATACCTGCAGGAAAAGCGAATCCTTCTCCTCCCGTCGGACCTGCCCTAGGGCAAAGAGGATTAAATATTATGGAGTTTTGTAAGGCTTTTAATGCAAAAACACAAACAATGGAACAGGGTATGCCTATTCCTGTTGTGATTACAGCATATGCAGATAGGACTTTTGATTTTATTACAAAAACTCCTCCTGTTACGTACTTCATTAAGAAGGCAGCCGGGTTGACGAGTGCTTCAAAAGAACCGGGGAAAACAAAAGTCGGCAAAATCACAATGGCTCAAGTGCGTCAAATCGCTGAACAAAAAATGTCTGATTTAAATGCACATGATGTGGATGCCGCTTCTCAAATGATAATCGGATCTGCGCGATCTATGGGTATTGATGTAGTAGAAGGATAAGAAAATGGCTAAATTAGGTAAAAGATTAAAAGCAACTTATGCTGGTTTCGATTCTTCTAAGTCATATGAATTAGATGAAGCAGTAAAGCTCATTAAAGATAACGCAAAAGCAAAGTTTGATGAAACTATTGATATTGCCTTGAACTTGAATGTTGATGTTCGGCAATCAGATCAAATTGTCCGCGGAGCCGTTTCATTACCGAACGGAACAGGAAAAACATTCCGTGTGGCGGTTTTTGCTAAAGGACCTAAAGCCGAAGAAGCAAAGACAGCCGGAGCTGATTTGGTCGGAGATGAAGACTTGATGAATGAAGTTTTAGCTGGAAAAATAGATTTTGATCGTGTTATTTCTACTCCGGATATGATGGGCATCGTTGGACGATTAGGTAAAGTATTAGGGCCTAAAGGAATGATGCCGAATCCAAAGCTGGGGACGGTAACGATGGATGTCGCAAATGCGGTTAAAGCTGTCAAAGGCGGTCAAGTGCAATTCCGTGCTGATGCTCAAGGAGTTGTGCATGCGGGTGTTGGTAAGGCGAGTTTTGATGCAGACAAAATTAAGGAAAATATTCTTGCTTTTGTTGATGCGATTAATAAAGCAAAACCAACAGGAGTTAAAGGTGTATATTTGAAGAAAGTTACAATTTCTTCGACTCAAGGACCTGGCGTTAAAATAGCTTTATCAAGCTTAACGTAGTTCTTTGATAAAATTCCTGTCCAAGACTGTCGGTTTTAGCCACGGGGCTAAATTAAAGGGGAGCATCCCGCCTACATAGACAGAGCTAAATCAGTTATTCCTTTTGGAATAAAAGGTTCGGGTTTCTGGGCAGGTAAAAGTGGATTTTAAAGGAAACTTTAAAGTCTGTGTGGAAACCAAGAAATTAACGTAGACTTAATTTCTTATAATGCGGAGTAAAAAAGTGAAACGTGAACAAAAACAAGAACTGGTTTCTGAATTGAAAAACATTTTCAGTTCCGCGAACTTAGTCGTCGTCGTCTTGAATAAAGGATTGACGGTTGCTGATGTGACGGAATTAAGAAATAATGTTCTTAAAGATGGAGCCGGATATCGTGTTGCAAAAAACCGTTTGGCAAAACTTGCTCTTGCAGGAACCCCATGTGAAGAATTAGCTGATTTGTTGGTAGGTCCAACAGCATTAGCATATTCACAGGATGCGATTGCCGCTTCTCGTGCGGTTGTCAAAATGGCAAAAACAAACGACAAATTAGAAGTTGTCGGAGGTGTTATGAATGGCAAAAAAGTAGATGTGAATACAATTAAGGAATTAGCCAGTCTTCCATCTCTGGACGAATTGCGTGGCAAATTGGTCGGATTGTTACAAGCTCCTGCTGGTCAGTTGGCTCGGTTAGCAAAAGCTTATTCAGAAAAAGAACAAGCGGCTTGATTTTTATCAATCAATATGTTGAAAGAAAAGTATAAAAAGAAAATGAAATTAAAATGGCTGATTTAAATAAAATTATCGATGAGTTATCTGCTTTAACTGTTTTAGAAGCAGCAGAACTTGCAAAAATGTTGGAAGAAAAATGGGGCGTTTCCGCTGCTGCTCCGGTAGCTGTTGCTGCTGCGGGAGCTGCGGGAGGTGCCGCTGCTGAAGAAAAAACAGAATTCAATGTAGTTTTGGCGGATGCAGGAGCTAATAAAATTGCTGTGATTAAAGAAGTTCGGACGATTACCGGCTTAGGATTAAAAGAAGCAAAAGATTTAGTGGAAGGTGCTCCTCAAACGGTAAAAGAGGGAGTTGCTAAAGCAGAAGCCGAAGAAATGAAGAAGAAGTTAGAAGCAACAGGTGCAAAGGTTGAATTGAAATAACCTTTGAGAAAAAGGAGTGTTTCAGGTCGAGCGTTAAAGGTAAAAATTCACGCCTTTAACAGCTCGACCTTAAGCGGTTTAAAGTTGAATTAGGTTTCCGTCCCTTTGACGGTGATACTATAAGTTAAGGAAAATGCACATGTCTCAATCCTTTATGGATCGCAAACGTATCAGAAAAAATTTTGGAAGAATTTCTACAATAGCTCCAATGCCTAACCTTATTGAAGTACAAAAAAGTTCTTACGCTCAATTTTTGCAAATAAATGTTCCTGCAAAAGAAAGAACCGATACAGGGCTGCAGGAGGTTTTTAAATCTGTTTTCCCAATACATGATTTCGCAGGGCGTGGAGATTTGGAATTCGTTAAGTATGAGTTGGATCAACCGAAATATGATGTTGATGAATGTATTAAAAGGGGATTGACTTATGCGGTTCCTGTTCATGTGACATTGCGTTTGGTTGTTTGGGATGTGGATGATGAAACCGGCGCACGGTCTATCCGCGATATAAAAGAACAAGATGTTTATATGGGTGATTTGCCCATGATAACGCAAACTGGAACGTTCATTGTTAATGGGACAGAAAGAGTTGTTGTTTCTCAAATGCATCGTTCCCCCGGGGTGTTCTTTGACCATGATGAAGGGAAAAATACTTCCGGTAGGTATTTATTTTCCGCGCGGATTATCCCTTATAGAGGCTCTTGGTTAGATTTTGAGTTTGATGCTAAAGATATGGTTTATGTGCGGATAGACAGACGGCGTAAGCTCCCAATTACGACGTTGTTATATGCTCTAGACAGTCAAGAAACAGCAGCTAAACGTGAAGAAGCTGAAAAAACAGGGAAACAGATAAGTTTTTCTGATGTTTATGGAATGAGTAAAGAAGAAATTTTATCAGCATTTTATCAGAAGAATACTTTTGTAAAGGATAAAAAAGGTTGGAAAATTTCTTTTGATCCAGAAAAAGTCAAAGGGGTTAAGTTAGCACATGATTTAATTAATGCCGATACTAAAGAAGTTTTGATGAAGGCTGGAGAGAAAATAGTATTAGCCAAGGCAAAGAAATTACAAAAAGACGGATTGAAGAATGTTTTAGTTTACGATGAGGATTTAATAGGTCGTTTTATTGCTTGCGATATGATTGATGAAACAACCGGAGAAATTATTATCGAGGCCGGAGATGAAATTACGACAGAAGTTTTAGAAACTTTTAATAAATTGAAAATTAAATCTTTCGACACATTGTATATTGATTATGTAAATGTAGGTCCTTATTTACGCAATACTTTGGTTTCGGATCATAATGCGACGAGAGAAGAAGCTTTGATTGATATTTACAAAGTTATGAGACCTGGGGAACCACCTACCGTTGAGACAGCGGATAATTTATTTCGCTCGATGTTCTTTAATTTAGAGAGATATGATTTATCTGCAGTCGGTAGAGTTAAAATGAATGGGCGTTTAGGTTTTAAAGATGTTCCGGATTCTATTCGTGTTTTGCGCAAAGAAGATATCTTAGCGATTGTTAAGATTTTGCTGGACTTAAAAGATGGACGAGGAACTGTTGATGATATTGATAATTTAGGGAACAGACGTGTTCGTTCTGTTGGAGAGCTCATGGAAAATCAATATCGGATAGGGTTATTGCGGATGGAAAGAGCTATTCGGGAGCGGATGAGCTCTATTGAGATTGATACGGTTATGCCGCATGATTTAATTAACGCAAAGCCTTTATCAAGTGTTGTCAGAGAGTTTTTTGCTTCCAGTCAATTAAGCCAATTTATGGATCAAAATAATCCGTTGTCGGAAGTAACGCATAAACGTCGGCTATCTGCATTAGGTCCGGGAGGATTAACAAGAGAACGTGCCGGATTTGAAGTGCGTGATGTTCATCCGACGCATTATGGACGAATTTGTCCTATTGAAACACCTGAAGGACAAAATATCGGATTGATAAACTCTTTGGCTACGTATGCGCGGATTAATAAGTATGGCTTTATTGAGACACCATATCGTCGTATTGTCGATTGTCATTTAACAGATGAAGTTGTTTATATGACTGCAATGGATGAAGTTGGGCATACAATTGCTCAGGCTAATGTTACTATAAAAGACGGACGATTAGTTGATGAATTAGTAACAAGTCGTCATAATGGCGAAGTTATTTTAGCACGACCGGAAGATGTTGATTTTATAGATGTTTCTCCGAAGCAATTAGTATCTGTTGCGGCTTCTTTGATTCCTTTTTTGGAAAATGATGATGCGAACCGTGCTTTGATGGGCTCTAATATGCAAAAGCAAGGAGTTCCGTTATTGAAAAATACAGCTCCTTTGGTTGGAACAGGCATGGAAGCATCTGTCGCAAGAGATTCTGGAGCATCTATTTTAGCTAAAAGGGCAGGTGTTGTTTCTCAAGTAGATGCAATGAGAATTGTTATTAAAGCGACGGAAGATGTTGATTTATCAAACTCAGGAGTTGATATTTACACATTACAAAAATTCCAACGTTCAAATACGGGAACGTGTATGTCTCAGCGTCCGTTAGTTCACGTGGGAGATGTCGTTACCAAAGGAGATATTATAGCAGATGGTCCTTCTACAGATTTAGGAGAATTAGCTTTGGGACGTAATGTTCTTGTTGCTTTTATGCCGTGGAATGGCTATAACTTTGAAGATTCTATTTTGATCTCCGAAAGAATTGCTCGTGATGATGTTTTCACTTCTATTCATATTGATGAGTTTGAAGTTATGGCTCGTGATACAAAATTAGGGCCGGAAGAAATTTCCAGAGATATTCCGAATGTAGGAGAAGAAGCGTTAAAGCAGTTGGATGAGACAGGGATTGTTTATATAGGCGCTGAAGTAAAGGCTGGGGACATTTTGGTGGGGAAAGTAACACCAAAAGGTGAGACGGTCATGACGCCTGAAGAAAAATTGCTAAGAACGATTTTCGGTGAAAAAGCTGCGGATGTTAGAGATACTTCATTACGTGTACCTCCCGGAATAGAGGGGACAGTTGTTGACGTTCGAGTATTTACAAGAAGAGGGCTGGATAAAGACGAAAGAGCATTATCTATAGAACAAGCTGAAATTGATCGTTTAACAAAAGATCGTAATGATGAACGAAAAATTTTACAGACCAGTTTTATAGATCGTGTTAAGGCTCTTATAATAGGTCAGAAAACGGCTAAAAACGATGTTTTACCGGAAGGTATTGAAATTACGGAAGATGTTCTGAAGGATTTATCCGTTGGGCATTATAAAAAGATTGTTGTTAAAAATGATGCGGTTATGAAACAAATAGAACAAATGACAGCAACTTTAGATGATGCTGAAAAAGCACTCCAAATGAAATTTGAAAATCGCGTGGAGAAGGCTCAAAGAGGCGATGAGATGTTACCCGGAGTGTTAAAGACCGTAAAAGTCTTTATCGCGGTTAAACGTAAGTTGCAACCAGGTGATAAGATGGCGGGACGTCATGGGAACAAAGGTGTTGTTTCTAGGATTTTACCAATTGAGGATATGCCTTATACAGAAGATGGAACACCAATGGATATTGTTTTAAATCCGTTGGGGGTTCCTTCCCGTATGAACGTCGGACAAGTCTTAGAGACACATTTAGGATATGCATGTCATGAATTGGGAGTTCAAATAGGGAAAGTTGTTGAAGCCGTTCAAAATGATAAAGCGACAATAGACGATCTGCGTAAGAAGTTAAACGATGTTTATGAAAAAGATGAATATCAAAAAGAAATTGCGCAGATGACTGATAAAGAAGTGATTGAATTAGCTCAAAACTTAAAATCGGGTCTTCCTGTCGCAACGCCTGTTTTTGATGGGGCTCATGAAATGGACATTAATCGTATGTTGGAAAAAGCTGGTTTAGATAAATCAGGCCAAGTAACATTATATGATGGTTTAACAGGAGAACCGTTTGATAGAAAAGTAACAATCGGATATATGTACATGTTAAAGTTGCATCACTTGGTAGATGAGAAAATCCATGCACGTTCTATCGGAGCGTATAGTTTGGTAACGCAACAACCGCTTGGAGGAAAAGCTCAGTTTGGAGGACAACGTTTCGGTGAAATGGAAGTATGGGCTCTGGAGGCATATGGTGCTGCATATACATTACAAGAGATGCTGACAGTGAAATCAGATGATGTCTCGGGCAGAACAAAAGTTTATGAAACTTTGGTTAGGGGCGATGATAACTTTGAATCAGGGATTCCGGAATCTTTTAACGTATTAGTAAAAGAGATGCGATCCTTGTGTTTAGATGTTGAATTGGATCAAAAAGAAGTTTAAGTAAAAAAGGGGCTGGATGTCCAGCTCCTTGAAACCTTTGATGTAGAGGAAAAGCATGAACGAACTCGTAAAAATGTTTGGACAAGTGAGTAATCCACAGTCCTTTGATGAAATTAAAATATCGATTGCTTCTCCGGAGAAAATCCGGTCGTGGTCTTATGGGGAAGTTAAAAAACCAGAAACAATTAACTACAGAACTTTTAAACCAGAACGTGACGGTTTGTTCTGTGCTAAGATTTTTGGCCCTGTAAAAGACTATGAATGTTTATGCGGTAAGTATAAGCGCATGAAATATCGCGGAGTTACTTGTGAAAAATGTGGTGTTGAAGTTACTTTGTCGAAGGTTCGCCGTGAACGTATGGGACATATTGAACTAGCTTGTCCAGTTGCGCATATTTGGTTTTTAAAGTCGTTACCGAGCCGAATTGGCTTGTTGGTGGATATGCCTTTGAAGGATTTAGAGTCTGTTCTTTATTTTGAAAAATATATGGTGACAGAACCGGGTTTAACTCCTTTGAAATTACATGAATTGTTGACGGAAGAACAGTATGAACGCGCTGTGGAAGAGTATGGAGAAGACGCCTTTCATGTCGGTATTGGGGCTGAGGCTTTAAAAGAGTACTTAATCCAAATGGATTTGGAAGCTGAAGCTGCCGAAATGCGGGCGGAGCTTAAAAGTACATCTTCTGATATGAGACGTAAGAAGTTAATAAAAAGATTAAAGATCGTAGAGGCTTTTTTGGAATCAGGATCTCGTCCCGAGTGGATGATTTTAGATGTTATTCCTGTTATTCCTCCGGAATTACGTCCGTTAGTTCCTTTGGATGGAGGTCGTTTTGCAACATCAGACTTAAATGATTTGTACCGCCGTGTTATTAATAGGAACAATCGTTTAAAACGTTTAATAGAGCTAAGAGCTCCTGAAATTATTATTCGTAATGAAAAAAGAATGTTGCAGGAATCCGTAGATGCTTTGTTTGATAACGGTCGTCGTGGGCGTGCAATTTTAGGAACAAATAAACGTCCTTTGAAATCTTTGGCAGATATGCTCAAAGGGAAACAAGGTCGATTCCGGCAGAATTTATTAGGTAAGCGTGTGGATTATTCTGGACGTTCTGTCATTACAGTCGGTCCGGAGCTATTACTTCATCAATGTGGTTTGCCAAAAAGAATGGCTCTTGAGTTATTTAAGCCATTTATATATGCGAAATTAGAGCAATATGGGTTAGCAACAACAATTAAAGCTGCAAAGAGAATGGTTGAAGCCGAACGTCCTGAGGTCTGGGATATTTTATCGGAAGTCATACGAGAACATCCTGTATTATTAAACCGTGCACCGACATTACACCGTTTAGGAATTCAAGCATTTGAGCCTGTTTTGATTGAAGGGAAGGCAATTCAATTGCATCCGTTGGTCTGTACAGCATTTAATGCTGACTTTGACGGAGATCAGATGGCTGTTCATGTTCCGTTATTTTTAGAGGCTCAATTGGAAGCGCGTGTATTAATGATGTCTACGAATAATATTTTGTCTCCGGCGAATGGGAAACCAATTATTGTGCCGACACAAGATGTTATTTTGGGACTTTATTATTTAACGCTTATGAGAGATGGAGAAAAAGGCGAAGGAATGATATTTTCCGGGACGCATGAAGTAATGCATGCGTTAAATGAGAAAGTAATTTCTCTTCATGCAAAAATAAAGGCTCGATTAACAATTTTCGAAAATGGAGAAAAAATTACAAAAATAGTAGAGACAACTCCCGGAAGGATTATCTTGTCTCAGGTTTTACCAGAGGATGCTAAAACGCCGTTTTCTTTGATTAATCGCCAGATTCGTAAAAAAGAGGTATCTGATATTATAGATACTGTTTATCGTCACTGTGGTCAAAAAGCGACATGTATTTTTGCCGATAAAATTATGGCTTTAGGTTATCGAGAAGCAGCTAAAGCAGGGATTTCGTTCGGTAAAGATGATTTGATTATTCCGGAAACAAAAAAGAAATTGATTGAGGAAACGGAAAATAAAGTTAAAGAGTTTGAACGGCAATATCAAGACGGGTTGATTACAAAAGGAGAAAAATATAATAAAGTTGTGGATGCATGGTCTGCATGTACGGACGCAGTCGCCGAAGAAATGATGAAAGAGATTTCTAAGATAGAACCAGGCAAACCAGTTAACTCTGTTTATATGATGGCACATTCTGGAGCACGGGGTTCTGCGGCTCAAATGCGCCAGCTGGCGGGTATGCGTGGACTAATGGCGAAACCATCCGGAGAGATTATAGAAACGCCGATTATTGCAAACTTTAAAGAAGGTTTGAATGTGATGGAGTATTTTAACTCTACTCACGGGGCTCGTAAAGGGTTGGCAGATACGGCTTTGAAAACAGCAAACTCCGGGTATTTAACACGTAGATTGGTTGATGTCGCTCAAGATGCGATTATTGTTGAAGATGATTGTGGAACCGAGAAAGGAATTACAATCTCCCCGATTATTGAAGGCGGAGACGTTATTGCTTCTACAGGAGAACGTATTTTAGGTCGTACGGCTCAAGAAGATATAAAAGACCCTCAAACAGGAGAAGTTATTGTTCCTAAGGGGCGTTTAATTGATGAAAACGATGTGGAAAAAATTGATGCTGCAGGTGTTGAAAGTGTTTTAATTCGCTCTGTTTTAACATGTGAATCTAAAAATGGTATCTGTGCAAAGTGTTATGGTCGTGATTTAGCTCATGGAACTCCTGTCAGTCTAGGAGAAGCTGTCGGTGTCATTGCAGCGCAATCTATCGGAGAGCCGGGGACGCAATTAACGATGCGTACTTTCCACATTGGAGGGGCAGCTCAACGCGGGGCGGAGCAGTCTAGTATTGAAGCTGTGTTTGATGCGACGGTACGGTTGAAAAATTGTAGCACAATACAAAATAGCTCAGGGGCGACAATTGTTTTATCTAGAAATTGTGAGATTTCTTTAATTGATGCCGGACATCGTGAAAAAGCTCGGCATAAAGTTCCTTATGGAGCTATTTTAGCTGTTCAAGATAATCAGAAAGTTAAAAAAGGGGATCGTTTAGCTGAATGGGATCCGTATACTATGCCTATTATTGTGGACAAAGAAGGCTTTATTAAGTATGAAGATTTTGTCCCAGGGGAAACTGTTCGTGAGGTTATAGATGAGGCGACAGGTTTAACATCTATGGTTATTATGGATTGGCGACAAAATCTTAAAGGCGGAGAACGGAAACCGTGCTTAATTTTAGTCGATAAAAAAGGTGAGATATTAAAGTTTTCAAATGATATTGAGGCGCGGTATTATTTACCTGTTGACGCCGTTGTCTCTGTTGAAAATGGCGCTAAAGTCGCTCAAGGGGATATCTTGGCTCGCATCCCGAGAGAAACAGGAAAAACAAAGGATATCACAGGAGGGTTGCCTCGTGTGGTTGAGGTTTTTGAAGCTCGTCACCCGAAAGATGCGGCAATTATTTCCGAAATTGATGGACGAGTTGAATTCGGGAAGGATTATAAGTCTAAGCGTAGACTCTATATCGTCGGCGAAAATGATGTTCGGATGGAGTATGTTATTCCAAAAGGGAAACATGTTGCTGTTCATGAAGGAGAATTTATTCAAAAAGGAGATATTATTGTCGACGGAAATATGGTACCTCATGATATCTTGCGTATTTTAGGTATAGAAAAATTAGCACATTATCTGATTAAGGAAGTTCAAGCTGTTTATCGTTTGCAAGGGGTGAGAATCAATGATAAACATATTGAAGTTATTGTTCGGCAGATGATGCAAAAATTAGAGGTAACAGATGCTGGTGATACGACATTATTGATTGGGGAGCAAGTAGATCCGGATACCTTAGAAACAGAAAATAAAAAAGCTCTAGCAAATGGAGGAAGAGAGGCTTCTGCAAGACCGATTTTATTAGGTATTACAAAAGCCAGTTTGCAAACCAAATCATTTATTTCTGCGGCGTCTTTCCAAGAGACAACTCGTGTGTTGACAGAAGCCGCTATTGAAGGAAAACGAGATACGTTAATGGGCTTAAAAGAAAGTGTTATCGGAGGTCGTTTAATCCCAGCCGGAACTGGAGCTTTATTAAATTTGAAACGAGAAATTGCCGCTCAAAGAGATAAAGAAGCTTTAGCTGAAAAAGAAGAAAAAGCTGAAGAATTAATCAATTTATCAACAGGTGGAGATCCTTTAAATAAGGCGACGGATCAGTGAAAAATAATAAGTTAAAAAATTATTATAAAAACTCCTCATGAAGATGAGGAGTTTTTTATGGTTTAATTGAATATTATTTTTTCCCTAAAATAACTGTTATATGCGGAACTTGTTTAATAGGGACTTTATAATTACGCTCGACTTCATCAATAGATGTATCTATTTCAACCAATTCCGCGAAAGGTGATTTTAGAAGGGTTTCATGGATGGTGGGATTAATGTAATCTAAAACAATAGCTTCCATAGGTTTTCTGAGAAATAAAGCGTGATCTCCTCCGTCATATTGAATGATTGCGTGTATAGCATTATCTTTTCGCGCACTGATGAAAATAAGGAAGATGCCCTCTTGTGTTCGTTGGATGTAATATGTTTTTTCTTTTAACCAGTTCATAAAGAGTTCTCATTTTTTTTAAAGAGATTATTTTTTGTAAAAGAGCTTCCCATAGGTTCTGGAATTCCGATAGGATGCAACCCTAACTTCTGGCACATTTGTTGAGAAATTCGTTTCACCGCCTTAGGAGTTAAAGGTTTTTGACTGATTGTTTCTGGTTTATTATCTTCAACTTTTATTTCGGATAATGGAATAATAGTTTCCCGTAACATAGTTCCTCCTTATTTTGTACTATTTTAACGAAAAATAGAGATTTGTCTATAATTTTTTTAAAAAAGAGTAAATTTAAAAGAGTTTTAAGGCCCTGTTAAATTCATACAACGCAATAGCCGCCGCATTAGAAACATTAAGGCTTTCCATTTTATCAGAAATGGGAAGTTTGATCGTATAGTCGCAATTTTCTGAAGTTAATCTACGCATGCCGGTTCCTTCCGATCCCAATACAAAAACAGTTTTGGAAGGTATTTTTTCGTCTGTTATGAATTTTCTTGCATAGCCGTCTAGTCCGAGTATCCAAAAACCATTTTTTTTAAGATCTTGAATGCTCCTTACTAAGTTGGAGACACGTACTAAAGGAATACTTTCAAGTGCTCCGCAAGCGGCTTTTGCAAGAGCCCCTGTTTCTTCTGGGGCGTTTGCATCTGGAAGAATAACGGCATCAGCATTAAAAGCGGCGGCGGAACGTAAGATAGCTCCTATATTATGAGGATCTGTTACTTGATCTAAAAGTAATATAACGGAATTTTCTTTGTTGAGAGTCTTTCGGGTAATATCTTCAATGTAAACAGTTTCAAGAGGCTTAACTAATAAAGCAACCCCTTGATGGGTCGCTCCCGAAGGTAATAAAGAATCCAATTCGGTTTTAGAAACGACTTTAAAGGGGATGTTTATAAAATCTTTTTTATTAATTTCGGAATTATTAACAAAACGAATCTCGATTTTTTCTCTATTTTTATTGCGTAAAGCGGCAACAACAGCATGGTATCCGTAAATCCAAAAAGGTAATTTTTGTTTGTTTTTTTTCATTTTAAATAACTTTCTTCTTTTGATTTTATTTTAGAATCAAGGACTTAATTATTTCCCTTAACAGAAAAAGATATAAACCTTTTTTTTTCTGTTGACAAGAGGTTAATTTCTTTGCATAGTATTGCCCTATCTGGTCTTGAAAGGCTAGATTCTTTTTCCGAGTGTGGAAAGGTGGCCGAGTGGTTAATGGCAGCAGACTGTAAATCTGCCCTCTTTTGAGTACGGTGGTTCGAATCCACCCCTTTCCACCAGAAAAAGAAGATGCGGGTGTAGCTCAATGGTAGAGCCCCAGCCTTCCAAGCTGGTCGTGAGGGTTCGATTCCCTTCACCCGCTCCAGTTTTTAAAACGCCCTTATGGTGAGGGCATTTCCCCATGGTGGGGGATAAAGGATTAACTTGTACGTTAAGGAAGAGAAGATGTCCAAAGAGAAGTTTGAAAGAAGTAAACCCCATTGCAACATCGGGACGATTGGTCACGTTGACCATGGGAAGACGACGCTGACGGCGGCGATTACGAAGGTATTGGCGGAAC
>CALXXA010000046.1 GCA_944392585.1 uncultured Alphaproteobacteria bacterium
AATGACGAAGCCCATCCAAAATAAAGTGCTAATAAAAGTAATGATTCCAAAAAAACAGAAATCGTTATAAAAAGTAATAATCCTTTTCCAAAAAACCTTTCTATAGAAACAGAAAAAAAACCAGCAATACTTAGAAAAACAGCTCCTAACAAAAATAAAAAGCTCAAATCTATTCGACCATAAGTCCCTAAATAAAGTGCCGTCGCCGCACTATCAAACCAAATAATGCTTACCGCCTGCAAAAAAGATCCCAATCCCAATAGGATCATTAATACAACTTGTTCCGAACTCAATGAAATAAGATTTTCAAAAATACGCTTAACTTTATTCATTATCTATTCCTAACAATCCCTTAACATAATCCTGAACAGAAAAATCATGTAAATCCTCTTCACTCTCTCCTATACACACGTAATGTATTGGTATATGGAACTGATCCGCCAGAGCAATTAAAATACCCCCTTTAGCCGTTCCATCCAATTTTGTCATGACTAGTCCCGTTACATTTGTCATCTCTTTAAACGCCGCCACCTGAGATATTGTATTCTGACCAATTGTTGCATCCAATGTTAATAAAACTGCGTGCGGGGCTGTCTCATCTATTTTTTGAATAACTCTTATTATCTTTTTCAATTCTTCCATTAGTTCTTTTTTATTCTGAAGCCGTCCTGCCGTATCTAAAAATAAAACATCTTCCTTATTCTTACGTGCTTTTTGCAAAGCCTCATAAGCCGCTCCGGCGGGGTCAGCCCCTTGTTCTCCAGCATACACGGGGCATCCGACTTTTTCTCCCCAAAGCTGCAGTTGCTCAATAGCCGCCATTCTAAATGTATCAATTGCTCCCAGAGAAACTTTCAATCCTTTTTTCTTCATTTGATAAGCTAATTTTCCGATAGTTGTTGTTTTCCCAGCTCCATTTACTCCAACCATTAAAATAACAAATGGTTTTTTTTCTGCGGTCACGACAAAAGGTTGGGCAACAGAATCCAATTGTTTACATAGCTCTTGATAAAGAACTTGTTGGGCTTCTTGCGTCGTTTGTACTCTTCTTTTTTCAAGTAATTGTCTAAGAGCCATTGATCTTTTAACACCCATATCTGATAAAATAAGAGCTTCTTCTATTTTATCCAGAGCCTCGTCATCTAGTTTCGTAAAAGTTAACGCTCGCGAAACTTGAGACGATGTCTTTTCTAACCCCTTTTTAAACTTCTGCCACCAACTCACCATTTTTTACTTCCTTATTCATCACCTCTACAAAAGTTCCCGGCAATATTTTCTTATTAATATGTGTTTTAATATAATGTGTGTTTAATCCACTTCCATCTTGTTCTATTAAAACAATATCCGTTTTCCCTATTTGTTTTTTTAAATACTCTGTCAGCAAACTTTGTCCTTTATCTCTTAAAATCTTAGCCCTTTCCTTCCGTATTTTTATCGGAATTTGAGGCATGTATGCTGATGGAGTTTCCTGCCTGACTGAAAAAGGAAAGACATGCAACAATAATATGTTTGCCTGCTCAACCAATTCCACGGTTTGGAAAAACATCTCATCTGTTTCTGTCGGGAAACCTGTAATAAAGTCAGCACCGATAATAATATCCGGGCGATTATGCTTTAACACATCTATTAACATTAAAACATTTTCTCTTGTATGACGCCTTCCCATACGTTTCAAAATTAAATTATTCCCGGATTGAATTGATAAATGCACATGAGGCATCAGTTTTTCATGTTTATGAAATAGTTGAATTAATTTTTCATCAATCCCGGCAGGATCCAAAGAACCTAGTCTTAATCGCTTTAAGTCCGGAACTTCATTTAAAACACGCTCTATCAAATCAGAAAGACCAAAAGGATAACTTGTAACATCAATCCCTGTTAAGACAACTTCAGAGTATCCTTTTTTTATCAGCTGCTTTATTTCCTCTATAACAATATCCGGTTTTAATCCTTTATTTTTTCCTCGAACCTGATTAACAACACAAAAAGTACATTTATGATCACATCCTTGTTGAATTTGAATAAAAGCACGCGTTCGTCCGGAAAAATCCGTAATGAGAGGAATATCAAAAGCAACATTTAGAACAAGACCTACCATTACTTTTTCTTCGGCTAATAAAGTACTTTTATTCAATTTTTCTCGGTTCCCCAGAACACGTTCTACCTCCGGCATAGCCGCATATATTTCAGGATGGAGTTGAGCGGCGCATCCTGTAACAAAAATGCGTTTTTTTGGATTTTCTTTTTTTAATTTTCTAATAGCCTGACGGCATTGACGCTCTGCTTCAGCTGTAACGGCACATGTATTAATCAAAATAACATCTTGCAAGCCCGGAATAAGCTCTTTTATTCGTGCTGATTCATAAGTGTTGATGCGACATCCAAATGTAACTATTTCCATTTTTCTTTTTTAGCTTTTTTTTTATATCTTGTCTAGTTTTTAATCAAAAAGCATGTATAATAAAAAAAAAGAGCCTTAAAAGGAGAATAAAATGGAACATAGATTACATCCTTTATTAGCTATCGGCTTAAAAAGTGATACCGCCATCACCGGAGTTGATGCTGCTTTGGTCAAAACAGACGGAATAGATATTTTTGAAAACAATATATCTATCTCCAGACCTTATTCAGAGGAATTACGTATGGATATAAAATCCGTATTAGGAGAAAAAGGACAACTTGATATTAACCATTTAAAAGAAGTCGAACAAAAAGTGACCCAATATCATATTGACGCCGTCAAAGCACTTTTAGAACTCGCCGATAAAAACCCTCTCAATATAGATGTTATCGCTTTCCCAGGGCATACCGTCTTAAATAGACCTCGTCAGAAACTATCCATTCAAATCGGTCACGCTCAAACAATGGTACAAGCTTTTGGTCGCCCCGTCGTCAATCGTTTTTATCAATCTGATTTGGCCGCCGGAGGGCAAGGATCTCCTATTTTCCCTTCTTTTTTTGACGCGTTGACACGTGATATGGAAAAACCCCTGGCTGTTTTATCTATCGGAGGACTAACATCTCTTTCTTATATCGGAGTTAATGGAGAACTTTCTGCCTTTGAAGTCGGCCCAGGAAATATTCTCATAGATCAATGGATGCAAAATCGCATGGGCGCTGAAATGGATTTCGACGGGCTTTGGGCCGCTAAAGGAATTGTTGATCAACGCCTCCTTCGAAAATTAAAAACGCATCCTTATTTTTCAAAAAAGCCCCCGAAATCTGCCGATAGAGATGAATTCGATTGCCTTATGCAAGATGTAAACGGTTCAAATGTCGCAGATGGAGCCGCAACTTTAACAGCTTTAACTGTACAATCTGTCGTTGAGGCAACTCAATATCTCCCTGACGAACCTCTTCTGTGGATCGTCATCGGCGGAGGAGCTTTTAATCCCTCTCTTGTCAAAGGGCTAAAACAATCGTTAAAAGGAAAAGTGTTAACCGGAAACGAGGTCAATTGGAACTCTTCTCATATTGAAGCGCAAGGTTTCGCTTTCTTGGCAACTCGAACAATATTTAATCTCCCTATTTCATTCCCAACAACTACAGGCGTTCCAGCTCCTATGCCCGGAGGACAAATTTATCAACCATGAAAATTTCTCATTACATTTAAAAGAAATATAAAAGAATAAATTCAAATTCTTTTGAATAACATTTTGTTATAAAAAAATTCTTGTAACTCTAAATATTTGTTAGTTTTAATAAACGATCTATCATCTCTTGATATTCTTCCGGCGTTAACATTTGTATCGAAAAAAATGACAATAAATTATATCCCGCAGAAAAAAGTGTTAACATCTTAGCTACCCATGGGAAAAGTTTTTTCCCTGTGTCTTTCTCGTAATAATTTGCTGATTTATATACTCCAACCGCTTGCCATAAAGATATTCCAAAAGAAATTAAATAATAGTTCATCAAATATCTGTCAAGTTCTCTGATTTGATCCGAATAAAGTAAATTCAATATAACAAAAGCATAAATAAAGCTTATCAGAAAATTAATCCCAATATAATTCCCCCAAAAACTTACTCGTAAAGAATATTCTCCTTGCCAATGTTTCTTAATATAACTTATCATCTTAATCCTCTCTTATTTTTGCTTGCACAATTGCTTCTGAAAATAAATATATCAAATCAAAAAAACGCGGTAAACTTAATTCTGTTTGTAAATCTATTTTATCCACTAATTGATATGTTTTTTCTTTTGAATTATACACAATTAAATCTTCTTCAACATTTCCCAATACTAAAAAATTCTTTCCTCTTTTACGTTCTAAATAATCCATATTAACTTCTAGCAAGCTAGGAAGAGTATACCCTAGAGAATCCCTTTTGTGAGAATAAACTCCATACACCTGCATTCCATTCCAAAGCATCCCATCTGTTAATGTTAAAAATTGAGCGTAATCCGCCGGTAAATTAGGCAACTTACGACGCCCTAACGTTACTCTCAAAAGACGAATATCTTCTTCTTTCGCCGGATGAAACATTACAGCCCCGACACGATAAATTTTTTTTAAAAGCTTTTTTAATAATCCCATTTTTATCGTCCTGGCATGTTTTTTTGCGCCAAAGTTTTAAAGGTACTTTCTGAGAAACCAGCATAAACACTTCTATCGTGTTTCCCTTTCCCCCCTGATCCTGTATACATTGTCAACGGAATATAAATTTTCCCCGTCGGGACAGGAATATACATCTTCAATGGGCGCATATTGATATCCATTCCTTCCATCTGCATGTCTATAAATTTATGGATATCTTCATGAAAAGGATAATTCTGTATTAAAACCATATTAGAAAAATCTACCTGCCCTGTATAATCAAAGGGAATTTTTAAGTGAACATTAAAATTTTCCGGAATTATTCCTTTTTTAAAATAAAAAATATTATCTTCACTCATTCCCGCCGATCGAAGATCATTTACATAATTATATGATAAATAGCGTAAAAAATCTTTTTTTATTCGCTTGTATTGTTTACGTAAATTAACTTTTTCCAAGACAGTCAATGGATATGCCGTTGCTTCTACCAAATCCATTCCTGGAAAGTTCATTTGCTGAAACTTTGTTTCCCAATAAGCTACATCATAGCGCATTTCATCTGTAACCAAGATAGAAGAACGTTTCGGTGAATTTAAAAAAAATGTCTCCATTTTTTAACTCTCCAGTTCTTCTAACTCTTCATCAAGTGTACTTGCTAATACTTTCAAATCTGTGTTCTCACGCTGTGCCACAATCCAATAAGGAACAAATGGAGCGGGCGGTATAGAACATTTCTTTTTCATTGATTTATCTAAAAAATACCGTGGAGAATCTGCCAAGATAGGTCTATTTAAAAAGCCTTGCATAATAACATATTGTTTTAACTTATCCAAACTCATCATATCAGAAGCTCCGACAACAGATTGAGCTTGTAATGATTTAGACACATTTTGCGTCATACTCGGATTTATCCCCAAAATACTTTGATTTGTGCTATACGAAACAGATATAGCTGTTTTAGTCCCAATCATTTTTTCAAATCTTTGAGCTGTTTGTTCATTATTTTGAGCTAAAATAACTTTTGCCGCGGTTGTTGTAATGATTGTTTCCAAATCATCTTTTCCATATTGACCGGAAATTTGTCCTAAATCCTGCCCGATTAACAAATAAGAAACTTTTTGTCCCCGCCCTACAGCAGGACCATCTTTAACAGCAGACAGCTTAGGCATTTGAGGGAACTCATCCAAAACGAACAAAACTGGATAAGGCCCTGCTTTAATTCCATCCGAACCTACAAAATTAGGTGGGTTTGCAATTAAAAAAGAAGACATTAATTCAATAAACACACCCGTAATAACAGATAAGGCACGCGCATCAACTTGATTAACGGACAAGTAGACGGAAACAGGTTTCATTTCTCCGGTTATAGGATCTTTCATCCCTCTTAGATCTCTAAAAGTAAAATCAGAAAATCGAGTTCTTGCTACAACTGCTGAGTTCTTAAAAGGACTTATTCCTGTCAATGCCGTTGATAAAATGGATCCTCTTTCTTTATCCGGAGTGCTTGCCAACTGATTCATTTCCAACATAGCTCTTTGAGAATAGTGAAAGCGAGAGCATTCTTGAACAGCAAAATCCAACACATCTCGCATAGGATCCGCTAAGGCCGCCATCTGATCTCCTTCATTTGCTCTACGTTTAATATCTGCCGCAATCTTCATTTGAGTATCATTCAACCAATCTAAAATCATTGCAATACACGGTTCACATCCATGCCAATAATCCGGAAGCCCTTCCCAAGTCCCTACTGGAACATAATTATCATATGTTAACGTTCCTTCTTCAATTGCTTGCATTGCGGACCTAGCACTTAAATCAGACATTTCTGCATAATACGTCATCAGAACTTTAGCATCTTCCTCATCAAAAGAATCATCCATCAAACGAGCCATAAAATAATCATTTGCCCGCGCTCTTTCACATTTACTGGAAATAAAATGCAAAAATCCAGACATTGCATTTCGACCTGTTTTTGACCAGTGTGGATCTGCGCCTCCTTTCGGTTCTTCAACAATAACCGCCACCATCGAATCTATATACATATCCCGCGCAGGACCGGCAGGAGGCAAACAACTTTCTGATAATGGATTCCACGATGGATAATAAATTCCTTTAGAGGGGATATCTTCTTCTCCCCAATTAATAATAAAAACAGGACCTTGCGTTGCTCTATATCCAGATGTTGTAAAACATAATTCAGGTTTAGGGTCATTAACAATAATACTTAATCCAGGAGATTCTAAAATTGTCGGAACGACAACTGCAGCCGTTTTACCTGTTCCCGGAGGAGCGACAACCAAAGCAGATAAAGTTTCCGGCATCTTAAGCAATTTTCCCTTAAATCGTCCTAAAACAATAACGAAACCATCAAAAAGTTTCATCTTTTTGACATCCGCATAAGTAGCTAACCTGCCCCCACCAAGAGCTTTAACCATAAAATCATACGGATTTAAAACAGCTCCTATTGAAAAGACAATTCCCCACATCAGAAACGGGATTAAACCTATTAATAACCCTAACATCCCGAATTCTCTTAACATCAGATAAAACCATTTCACATATTGATCCCATATAAGAGAAGGATGCTTAACTGCCTCTGATAAATAATTCCAAACTTCGGCGACAGATTGTCTGCTTACTCCGTTTTCCAAAAGATGCCAGAAAGGAACAATTAAATATAAACTTAATATACAAAAACAAACTCCGATAAAAAACCATATTACCAAATACGAAATGGCATTATCTCTGTCTGCATATTCTCCCGGACGTTGTAAAACCATTGTTTCCCTCTATTTAATCCCTAGAACCTGCTTAAGTTCATTTATTGTTTCTTGCGAAGCGGCCTCATTCTCCATCGAAAATGCTGCCCCGAAAATAGGTAATTCATCAGGTTGGCCTAAATTCGTCCGACAAACAATAACTTTTAATTCCGCCCATGTTGCCATCATATCCTCCGCATTGATAATGGTTCCTTTGTCTTTAACTAAAATGCACTGTCCCGTCATTTGTATACCTGCTTTGTTCAAAAGAGCCAAAATCTTCTCTTGCTTTTGCATCAATAATGTTACAGGAGACACTCTATGAGAACTTTCCGAATACCACAAAGGATCTTCATTATTAAATCTTTCTTCGTCAGCCAACCATTCTCCATCTTCCGAATCTTTTTGGATAAAATAAATTTTATCTTTGGCTATTGCTAACCAATCTATTTGAATGTCCCCAACGACGACGTCTGCCAGAACTTGGCACCCTGTTTCTTGCATAATTTTGTTAAGATCTTCAACAACAGGTTCTTTTGGTTCTTCCGGTAAATTTAAAGACATAAAGTCTTCATTTTCTTCTTCCCGATCAAATGGAGTCTCTGCATTAACCCCAAAGTCATCTCTTGTTCTCTCAGACGGATAAAGCGATTTTCCTCCTGCTTTATTGTCTTCTTCAATCATAAAGTTATCGGTTTTTAAAAGATCTGATGTCTTTTGAACTGAATGACTGAAAGTATTTGAAATAGGTTTAGGTCTTGTTTCTTTATGCGAACGTTTCTTAGGAACACGAATTTTACGTTCCCTTTTTTTCGCATCTGCTTCCTTATTATAAATTAAATTCCAAAATAGTTTCTCTTTTATACGTTTATATGGAATAGTCATCAAGACACAATATCCTATAACCCATATAGGTATCATTAAAAACAAAGAAATAACAAATGTCCAATAGTACGTCCCTTGAATAACCCATCCATCATACCACCATTGTTGAATAATGTATCGCCAATGCCATCCATAAAAGATATGGAAACTCCAATTTGTTACTAAAAACCAATTAAAGCAATAAAAATAAATAAGTGTCCAAATAACAAAAATAAATGTGTTTCGCCCAAGTAATTTTAATGTCATGTAGATACCTTTTCTTTTTTCTATATATCATACAGAAAAAATCGAATACTTTCCAGTACAAAATATGAATTTTGTATTTTTTTGGAATCTTAATATTTTTGCCTGTAAGTAGTAGATAGAAAAGAAGAGGATTTTTTATATCCTCTTCTTTTAAAATTTATTGCGCCCGAACAACATTTAAAACTTGTTCTACTCTGAAACTCGGAGCCGCTTCAACAACAGGTTTCACGTTTACCTCATATTTTGCCAATGAGCGGCGATAATATGTCAGAACAAAAAGCCTCGTCGCCGAAGACAATCCTGAATTTCCTTTAGATGTATCTATCAACGAACATAATTTATACAAAGATACGTTCTCCCTTTTACATATGTCTGATAACGCTAACCATGTTTCTTTATCTAACCGCATACTTGTTCTGCGACCATTAACAACCACATTTTTACATAACAACATTGTTTTTTCCCCTTTTCTTATTTATAGTTAAAATATATCGACTCTTATAAGACGAATCGACGAACACACGTATTATAAGAATAATATATTGTTCAATCAACCACTAACTTGTATTTTTTTCAAAAAAGTTGAAAATTATAATCATGAACACACCTAAAAGTACGGAAAACCACTTAAAAAAAAGAAATTGCGATCATCCTGGTTGCCCTGAAGAAGGTTCTTTTAAAGCTCCTAAAGATAGAACTTTACGTTCTTATTATTGGTTTTGTTTAAAACATGTCCAAGAATATAATAAAAATTGGAACTATTACGCTGGTTTATCCTCTGAGGAAATAGAACACGAAATTCGTGAAGATATCGTTGGTCATCGTCCCACTTGGAAAGTTAATTTTTTACACTCTAAGCGATTAAAAGATCCTTTCCATTTTTTTGAAAATATTACGCCTTCAAAAACATCCTTTTCAAAACAAAAAGGAAAAACTTTTTTAGTCACTCCCCGCCATCTCGAGGCAATTAAAACATTAAAGTTGTCTCCTCCCGTTACTCTTGAGATGGTTAAGAAAAATTACAAGATATTAGCGAAAAGATATCACCCAGATATTAATGGAGGAAATAAACAGTCAGAAGAAATCTTTAAAGAAATTACTCAAGCTTATCGCCTGCTTTGTAAAGTTTTTAAGGATTAACTCTTTTTTTTTGATCCACAGAAGAGGGTATCATTTAAATTACATCATACGCCGAGTGTTTTTACATAACAGCATTGATTATCTTACGAAATAAAGATTAATTCAAAAAAAAAGATCCTCGAAAGGATCTTTATAAATTTTTATTTACGCAGATTTAGCGACAGCAACCTTTTGAATCCTTTTTTTAATTTCTCTGGCTTCTGCCGTCAACCGACTATTCGGAGTCGACAACAAGTAAGCATCTAATCCTCCATTATGCTCAATTGTTCGTAACCCATGCACAGATATTCGTAACCGAATAATGTTCCCCAATGTTTCACTTAATAAAGAAACACTTTGTAAGTTCGGCATAAACCGGCGCTTTCTTTTATTATTCGCATGACTAACGGAATTTCCCGTTTGCACACTTTTCCCCGTGACCAGGCAATGTTTTGCCATAATATAATCCTTTCTTTAAAATAAACTTGAGCCATCTTTTTACATGGATTTAACTAAAAAGTCAAGTAAAATTATTGAATTATTATAAAATTTTTATTAAAGCGAAACTTCCGACCAATAAAATAAAAAATAAAACAGACAACCAGCCTAAGTTTTTTTCAATATATATTTTCATAGGTGCTCCCCATTTCCACAACAGCCACGCCACAAAAAAGAATCTTCCGCCCCGAGCTAAAACGGAGACGATTCCAAAAACACTCAAATCCAAATGAACCACTCCGCTGGCAATTGTCACTATTTTATACGGAAATGGCGTAAATCCGGCTCCGAAAACGATCCATGCCCCATATTTATGGTATGCTGCTGCAAGCTCTTCGAACTGCTTTTGATAATTATAGAAATCCAATATGGGGACAGCAACTGAATCATAAAGCACGTACCCGATAAAGTATCCGAAATAACCTCCTAACACACTGGAAACAGTACAATACATCGCCAACATAAAGGCTTTTTCTCTATTCGCCAAAATAAGCGGGATTAAAATAATATCTGGAGGTATCGGGAAAAAAGAACTCTCTATAAAAGAAATAACAACCAAAAGCCAAACAGCATTCGGTTTCGCAGAAATATTCATCGCCCAATCATACATTCGTTTAACAGAACGATCATATACTTTCTTTATCATAAAACTCCCTTTGCAAATAAAATATTTTATGTTATCTTATCTAAAAAAAAAAATACCTGCAACTTTATTTTTCTAAGAAGGGAATAATAAAATGAAAAAAATATTATTTAATATCTTAATTTGTTTAACCTTATCTGCATGCGGCATCGGAGAAACTAATTCCACTTACAGCCGATATAATATCGGGCAACAAGCATTAGTTCAATATGGAACCATCATTTCAATACGTCCCGTAAATATCGAAGGAACTTCAACCATCGGAACTATCGGAGGCGCTGTTGCCGGCGGAGCCGCAGGATCTATGATCGGAGGGAATACGGCTGTCAATATTATCGGAGCTACCGGAGGAGCTATTGTCGGAGGAATTATTGGAAGCGCTGCGGAACAAGCTGTTACAAAAGACACCGCTTATGAATTTATCATTCGCAAACAAAACGGACAAACCATAGCAGTTGTACAATCCAATGAAGATCGTTTCCGTGTTGGAGATAACGTCATTTTGACTACAATAAATGGAACAACGAGAATTCAATTAAACCAATAAAGCATAAAATTCTAGATAATTAAAGCTTTGAAATATCTTTGTGGCACAGGAAATTAATAACTTTTAACAGAAGTTCTTTATAACAAGATTCACTTACTTTTCGAGACTTTTCTTATTTAAATTTATTACTTCTCGGGAAGCCAACCGGAGGCAATTTTCCGACTAAAGCCCTTTTCCCTATCCACATTGTCAAATCTCTTTCAACGCGAATTCCATTTCCAAAGGCAAAAGGCATCCCATCCTCTTTATTGAAAAATTCAATATCAGAAACACCTCCTCCTTGATACTTTTGCAGAATAACGCCTTGCCCTCGAGCCATAAACGGAATTTCCTCTGTTTTAAAAATCAATAACTTTCTATTCTGACCGATAATTGCCGTCATGTCTCCCGTAACCGGAAGGCTATTCTTCGCCACATCTCCTTTAGCCAAATTTAAAATAATTTTTCCAGAACGCGTTTGAGCTACAACATCTTCTGCTTTTACTCGGAATCCTCTCCCTTTTTTTGAAACGACCAAAAAAGAAGTCTCTTTATTATATACAAACATATTTAATATCATTTCATTTTCAGGCAAATCTATCAATAACCGAATAGGTTCCCCGAAACCGCGCCCTCCCGGAACTTTATCTCCCATAATTGTATAGAAACGTCCGTTAGTTGCAAATAATAAGATTTTATCTGTCGTTTGTGCATGAAGCCACCCAGATAAAGCATCGCCTTCTTTAAACTTAACATCAGAAATATCGACATGACCTTTTAAAGCTCTCACCCATCCTTTTTCCGACAAAACTACTGTAATAGGCTCTTTTTCAATCAAAGACTCCAAAGGGACTTCCACCGACGCCGGAGAGGAAGCTATAATCGTCTTCCTTCTACCTAATTCAGTTCCGGAACCAAACTTCTTTTTTATCTCATTTACCTCATTTGCAATAGCTCTCCAGCGTAACGTTTCATCTGTTAATAATTTTTCTAAATTTTCACGCTGCTCTTTCAATGAATGAAACTCCGTTTTTATTTGCATTTCTTCCAGCTTACGTAAAGAACGCAGTTTCATATTTAAAATAGCTTCTGTTTGAACATCTGACAGCTTAAATTCTGCCATTAAAATAGGCTTAGGGTCATCTTCTCCGCGAATTATCTCAATAACTCTATCCAAATTCAAATAAGCAATTAAAAATCCTTCCAATAATTCCATTCTGTGTTTTATTTTTTCCAGTTGGAAAGAAGAAGAGCGTTTTAAAACAATATGTCTATGGTCTAGAAAGGCTTGCATTACTTGCTTTAAACTCATAACTTTTGGAGTACCATCCGCATCCAACACATTCATATTTAGATGGAAGGTATTTTGTAAGTCGGTTTTTTGAAACATATGCTCCATCAATAACTCTGGTTGAACAGCTCTATTTTTAGGTTCTAAAACGATACGAACTTTTTCATCTGACTCATCTCTGATATCGGCAAGCAAAGGAAGTTTTTTATCCATAAGCAACTTAGCTGTTTTAGCGATTAAATCTGCCTTTAAAACGCCATAAGGAATTTCCGTAATAATTATTTGGTACAATCCATGTCCCAACTCTTCTTTTTCCCATTTAGCCCGCACTCTTAAAGCGCCTCTTCCTGTTTCATAAGCCTTTTGAATTGTATCTTTATTTTCGATTAGCAAACCTCCGGTAGGGAAATCCGGTCCTTGTATAAAATCTGTTAGTTTTGCAGCTTCCGTTTGAGGATGTTTAATAAGATATAAAAGCCCATCACAAATTTCTCCGACATTATGAGGAGCTATATTTGTCGCCATCCCAACAGCGATTCCGGAAGATCCATTTGCTAATAAATTAGGGAAAGCCGCCGGCATGACCACAGGTTCGTCTTCTGAACCATCGTAAGTTGGGCCAAAATCCACTGCATTATCGTCCAATCCTTCCATAAGAGCCACGGCGACATCTGTCATCCTTGCTTCGGTATACCGCATTGCGGCAGCTCTGTCCCCATCAATATTACCGAAATTCCCTTGTCCTTCCACCAAAGGATATCTTACGGCGAAATCTTGCGCCAAACGAACCATCGCATCATAAACAGCAACATCTCCATGCGGATGATATTTACCAATAACATCCCCAACAACACGCGCACATTTTTTAAACCCTGCCTTTGGATCTAACTTTAAATGTCTCATTGCAAAAAGCAATCGACGATGCACCGGCTTCAAACCGTCTCTTACATCCGGCAAAGATCGTGAAACTATCGTCGACATTGCATATGCCAAATATCGTTCACTTAAAGCATCTGCTAATTTAGAATCTTGAATTTGCTCTTTAATTTCTTCTGTCATTATCATTCTCTTTTAAGCGTTACTATAAAATAAGCCCCCTTAAAACGCAAGTAAAATTATCCTTATAACAAAAGAAAAAACTTGCTTATTTAAAGATATGTCGTATCATGAAAGAGTCTTCGGCCGAATCAGAAAAGATGAAAGTTTAAAGTTTTTTAAATTGATCGCCTTTTAGATTACCGAATTAAATAGCCTTGACAAGGCAACTTTAAACTTTAAGGAGAATTATTATGTCCACAGGAAAAGTTAAGTGGTTCAATTTTAAAAAAGGCTACGGTTTTATCACTCCGGAAGGCGCGGATAAAGACGTCTTTGTTCATATTTCCGCTGTACAACAATCCGGATTAAGAGGGTTGCGTGAAAATCAATCGGTAGAGTTTGATATTAATACTGATGAACAAGGAAGAAATTCTGCATCCAATATTAAAATTAAAGAGTAATTCTAAGAAAGAAACCTCTGTTAAAAAACAGGGGTTTCTTAAAATCAAGAATATATTACTTCTTTACCCGGACAATCAAGTTCTTGTAAGACATTTTTACGGAAGAAAGAGGCTTGACAAATTCATAAAAATTATAGCAAACTGTTATTATTTATTTAAAGCAGAGGAAGAAATGGTTCAAAGTACATCAGCTTCTTTTGAAAATTTAATCCCTTTTAGAGGGATTTCGATTCTAAAACACATTGAGCAATGCGACCGCATATATTATATTTGATGATGTAGAGGAAAATAAATGATGATTTCATTTTCAGCATTAGATTGGATAAGAACTTTTATTTGTCTTTTTTTCTTAGAAGGACTTATTTATCTTCTCTTTCCTAAAATCATTCAAAAGTTTGCCATCAGGATTTTATGTGAAGCTTCTCCTCGAACACTTCAATTATTCGGCGTTTTTCTTTTAATCATAGGATTTGTTTTATGGGTTATCGCATCAAAGTCTTTTGCTACTTCCTCTTTTTCTGCTTTTCAATAATGCCTCCTGTAAAAGCACTTATTCCTTCAGAATCTTTTGCTCCGATCGTAAAAGAAGTTATGCCATCTGTCGTAACTGTTCTAGCTGGGATGGAAAGTATTCAACCTTTGGGAGAAGAAACAACCCCCCTGCAAAATTTAGAAAATAGAAAAATCGGATCAGGCTTTATTCTAGACGCAGACGGCCATATTTTAACAAACAATCATGTTGTCGGACAAAGCGACTATATTTTCGTAGAACTTGCAGATGAAAACATTTTAAAAGCATTTGTTGTCGGTAGAGATCCTCAGACAGATATCGCTTTATTAAAAGTAAAAACAGATAAGAAATTGTCTCCTATTTCATGGGCAGATTCTAATTCTGTTCAAGTCGGAGATTTAGTTATTTCTGCCGGGAATCCTTTTGGGCTTGGACTAACCGTCTCCACAGGTATTATTTCTGCACGATCCCGTGACCTATCTTTCGGAGCGTATGATGATTTCCTACAAACAGATGCGGCTATTCATCAAGGAAACTCAGGAGGTCCTTTATTTAATATAGAAGGACGCGTCATCGGAATGAATACAGCTTTATTTGCTCCGAAAGGAGAAAATATCGGTTTAAACTTTGCTATTCCTTCCAACACTATTATATGGGTTACAAACGCTCTTTTAAAAGAAGGAATTGTTAGACGAGGGAAGCTCGGTTTAAAAATTCAAGATGTCCCACAAGAGATAAGAAGTTCTTTAAATTTATCACAAACCGCAGGTGCTTATGTCTCTGAAGTTGTTCCAAACGGTCCCGCTCAACAAGCCGGTTTACAAAAAGGAGACGTCATCGTTTCGGTTAATCAAATTCCTATCACGCAAACAAAAATGGTTGCCAGATTATCAGCTCAACTTCCTATCGGACAAACGATTCCTATTGATATTTATCGGGGACAAGAACGATATACTTTAACGTTAGTCGTCGCAGAAAAAGAAAATTTACCTTCATCTAAAACAAAAGAGAACATTTATGAGAATTGATTTTTATCATTTAAAAAAAACACCCCTTGATAGAGCTTTACCTGTTATTTTGGAAAAAATATACGCCTCCGGGAAACACGCCTTATTAAGAACTGATTTAACCGAACGCGTTTCGTATATCAATTCTTTACTTTGGACGTATGAACCGGGCTCCTTTATCCCTCATGGAGAAGAAAAAGACGGCCTTTCTAACAAACAACCTATTTTCATCACAACAAATAGAGAAATTAATCCGAATAACGCTCAATATTTAATTCTTATCGATGGAGTCCCTATTTTAGAAAATGACTCTTTTGAACGCGTCTTTTATTTTTTCAACGGATTAGAAGAAAATGAACTAAAAAAAGCTCGTGAACTATGGAAAAGCTTAAAATCTCGCCAGTTTGAATTACATTACTGGCAACAAGCTCCCAACGGACGATGGGATGAAAAAGTATAATTATTATACGACTTAATTATAATAAAGAACTTATGATAAACAAGACACATCAAGGCTTTTTATTTTGAGAAGAAATTTTTTTCTTTTGTCTTTCTTTTTTTCTTCCATGGGTTATCAATAATGTCGGAACATTAGATACAACTGTTTCAAAAACATTTTTTAGATACCCGTTATACAAATGATCCGCCTGAGGAATTTCGACATAATTGACTTTCACACGCCGACATGTATCGAGTCGCTCTGCCAACGCCCGAACTTCAGAAGTATTAACAACCGTATCTGCACTCCCTTGAATAATCAACCCAGAGGCCGGACATGGCGCCAGAAAAGAAAAATCACACACGTTTGCCGGAGGAGAAACAGCCACAAATCCATTTATATCTGGACGTCTCATCAATACCTGACACCCAACCCATGCTCCGAAAGAATACCCTGCGATCCAACAGTTAAAAGATTCTGGATTTAACTTCTTCAACCAATCCAGCGCAGCTAATGTATCTGCCATTTCATTATTCACATCTCCATCAAAAACCCCCTGCGATTTCCCTACACCCCTGAAGTTAAACCTCATAACAGAAAATCCTATTTTTGCAAACGCTTGGTATAACGTATAAACAACCTTATTATTCATTGTTCCCCCTAACTGAGGATTAGGATGTAACAAAAGCGCTATAGGGCTTCCCGGTTTTTGAGAGGAGTAGTATCTAGCTTCAATCCTTCCCGCCGGGCCTGTAAAAAATATTTCCGTCATCATTTAATCCTTTTTTCATCTGTTTTTTTTATCATAGCATGAAAAAGGGAATAAAAATCAAGTAAAAAAATTATTCTTAGAAACAATAGAAATATCTTATAAAAAAACTATTGACATTTTTACTTAAAAAATATATAAGTATTTTACGTTTCGGCGAAGTAGCTCAGGCGGCTAGAGCAGCGGAATCATAATCCGCGTGTCGGGGGTTCGAATCCCTCCTTCGCTACCAAATTTAACGCCGCTCTTCAAAAGCGGCTTTTTTTAATTTCTCTCAAAAACATCCTTTCGACAAAATTACATCTCCGAATAAGCATTGCCATCATTTTTGACTTCCCTATTGACATTTTTCTCAAAATAAATTAAGAATGCTAATTATTATTAATTTGTGAGATAAAATGAATTATTCTAAGCATCGCAGTCTTATTTTAGACGCTTTAAAAATAAATACAAATCATCCAACAGCTGAAGAAATTTATATGTTCTTAAAAAAAGATTATCCAAAATTAAGTCTTGCAACTGTTTATAGAAATTTAAATTATTTATCACAACTTTGTCTTGTTAAAAGAATCAAAGGCTTAGGAAATTCAGACCATTTTGATTATCAAACACATTCACACTCTCATTTTTTATGCCAGTCCTGTGGGAAAATTCATGATTTACCAGAAACTATTGCTCCTGATATTAATAAATCTGTCGAACAAATATTAGAAGCAAAAGTAGTTTATCATGATATGAGCTTCATTGGTGTTTGCTCTGACTGTCAAAAACACCATAAAGTACAATTTTAAAGGAGAAAAATAAAATGGAATTAAAAGGTAGTAAAACAGAACAAAACTTAATGACGGCTTTTTCTGGAGAATCTCAAGCACGAAACAAATACACATATTATGCGAGTAAAGCTCGTAAAGAAGGATTTAATCAAATAGCGGAATTATTTGAAATCACAGCTAATAATGAAAAAGAACATGCGAAACTTTGGTTTAAGGCGCTTCACGGAGGGGAAATCGCAGACACAGCGACGAACCTAGAAGATGCCGCCCAAGGCGAACATTATGAATGGACGGACATGTATGCAACATTTGCAAAGGAAGCTGAAGAAGAAGGCTTTAAAGAAATCGCCGCTCAATTTAAAATGGTTGCAGAAATTGAAAAGCGCCATGAAGAAAGGTATCGTAAGCTCCTTTCAAACGTCAAAACAGGAGAAGTCTTCCAAAAAGGAAGCATCGTCATTTGGGAATGTGCAAACTGCGGTCATATTCATGTCGGTGAAAAAGCTCCGGAGATTTGTCCAGTTTGTAAGCATCCGAAAGCATATTTCTTTATACATGTTGATAATTTTTAGATTTTAAAAAGACCTTTTCAAAAGGTCTTTTTTAATATAAAAAATTCGCCCATTTATGCTTGTAATATATTTTTCTCTTGCGTTTAATAACTTTCTATCTAATATAATCAAAGGGGAAATTATTATTTCCCAAAAGGAAGTTTTTAATTGTTCAATATTGTTCAATTATACACATAACCATTGATATCTCTTTTAAAAGATATATCAACGTTTATATAATGTAATTTGAACAAAATAACATATAATAAGAGGTTAAAATGTCTGAGTTCAATACACTTGATAACTTAAAAGAGATCAAAGGAAAAACTGTTTTTGTTCGCGCCGATTTAAACGTCCCGGCAAAAGATGGAAAAATTACAGATACAACTAGAATAGACAGGTTCGTTCCAACTTTAAAAGAACTTATAAATAAAGGAGCTAAAGTTATTGTCGCATCTCATTTTGGTAGACCGAAAGGAGAAAAAAAATCAGAATTTTCACTAGATTTTATTGCTCCGGAATTAGAAAAAGCTTCTGGAGTAAAAATTACTTTCATTGATGATTGTATCGGAGATAAAGTCCAAACCGCCATTTCGAATATGAAAGATGGAGATGTTCTTTTACTAGAAAATCTTCGTTTTTATCCAGGGGAAGAAAAAAATGATACCTCTTTCAGTAAAGATTTAGCTCAAAATATCGATATTTATGTTGACGATGCTTTCTCGACAGCTCACCGAGCACATGCATCAACAGCCGGAATGACAAACTTTATTCCGATTAAAGTCGCCGGACGGTTAATGCAAGAAGAGTTAAACGCTCTTGATAAGGCCTTAGAAAATCCGGAACATCCCGTTGCAGCTATTGTCGGCGGTTCCAAAGTATCCACGAAATTAGATTTACTTGCTAACTTGGTAAAAAAAGTTGATTACTTAATGATCGGAGGAGCCATGGCTAATACTTTCCTCGCCGCGAAAGGTTATAAAATGGGAGAAAAGGCCATGGTAGAAACAACAATGGTAGAAACTGCCAAGACAATTTTAGAAAATGCTGGCACGTGCCGGATTATATTGCCTATCGATTTAATGTGGGTAGATGAATTCGCCGAAGGACAAACACCTCACTATGCTGATGTTAACCATTTGCCAGATGATAAGATTTTCCCAGATATCGGTCCAAAATCAACTCAGGAATTTATTAATATCATTCAAGAATGCAAAACCCTAATTTGGAATGGACCTGTCGGAGCTTTTGAAATAAAACCTTTCGACACAGCAACAAATGCTATTGCCGAAGCTGTCGCAGAACAAACAAAACAAGGGAAACTTATCTCTGTAGCAGGGGGCGGAGATACTGTCTCTTCTTTGAAAAAAGCAGGGGTTCAATCAGAACTAACTTATGTTTCCGCCGCCGGAGGAGCCTTCCTTGAATGGATGGAGGGGAAACAACTTCCAGGAGTAAAAGTTTTAGAAAAATAAATATTTTTTATTCAATCCTGCATCTTTTAAAATGCAGGATTTTTTTTCTATTTTTCATATCGAGGTTTACACCCACAATAACTTTGCTTATATAAATTTAATTCCTTAACCAAACTTTGACGAACAATTTCCAATCCGTTTCGCCGCCAATCAATTGATAAATATGGAATACCTGTCACTTCAGAAGCTTTTTCTCCTGCACAGTTAACTTGATCCAAATTCTTGTATCTTGATACGCCTAAAACAGACGTTACAGCATCAAATCCATTTTCTTTCGCATATTGACAGGTTCTTTGCAGACGTAAAGCGAAACAAACCGCACATCTTTTCCCTCTTTCCGGCTCATTTTCTAATCCACATACGGCCTCATCCCATTTCTCCGGATTATACTCTAACTCAATAAACGGAACTTTATATCGTTCACATACACGCTTATTTTCTTCCAAGCGCTTCTTATATTCTTCGAAAGGACGTATATTCGGATTATAAAATAAAACAGAAAAAAATTGCCCTTTTTGAGACAGATATTGAATCACCCCACAAGAACATGGGGCACAACATGAAAGTAATAATAATCGTTTGGCTATCATTTCTCTCTTTACATCTTTTCAATTCGTTGTTTTCACCTTTAAAACTGTTTTTTTATATCAAGCATAATTAAATTTATAAAGGAACTCTTCCACTAACTAAAGCAAAACTCTTTTGCTGTCAGAAAACTTAACGGCATACAAAAGGATCGAACAAAAATATCGGAAGAATCACTTCCTCCGATATTTATTTTGGCGCGCTCAAGAAGATTCGAACTCCTAACCTTCTGATCCGTAGTCAGATGCTCTATCCAGTTGAGCTATGAGCGCAAAACCACTTGCCTGAGACAAAATTTCAATAAAACATCTTTTAGACAAGTTTAATTTTTTATATCCGATTCTTAAAAAGAATGCAAGTTTTTTTTACGCTTTGACCAGAGTTTTTAAATTATCTTTCCAAAAAGAAATATTGTTTACATTTGAATGCGTTGTAATTCCAACTGGTTCAAGAGCAGAAATATACAGACTATTTGAGAAAAACTTCTTTAAATTTTCCGCTTTTTCTTGAGGGACATATGACCAAACCAAACCCCAGAAAAGTTCTTCTCCATATTCCATTTCTTTTAAAGGAGTCCGAGATAAAATACTGTTCCATACTTTTTTATCTTCTTCATAAGCAATATCCATCTGCTTTAAGCCATGAGCCTCGACAGAATCCATCTCAATTGTTTCAGCCTTAAACATCGCATCATGGAACTTAAAAGAGGAAGAATGAAATTTCTCTCTATAAAAAGCTACAATAGATTGAATCCCTTTTTCCGTTGTATGTAAAACTTTTTCATTTTGAGTATTTTTTGCCTCATTATGTACTCCATACAAAACAGAAATTCCCATTTCATAATCGAAAAACATTTGTTCTTGCTTTGACATGTTTTCTTTCTTCTGTTTTAATTCATCTAGTTGATTTAAAAGAAAGGTGTTTTCAAAGTAAGAGTCTGTTTTTTGAGGATTATTCAAACTCTCATCCATTTTGATAAACCGTTTTGAAGCCATTAAAGCGACTAAACACTCATTTAGTTTGATGTAAAGAGGAGATTCTACTTCTTTAAGAGCAGAAAAACCCAACCGTTCCATCGCTTCTTGGGGAGATTGATAAATAATCTCGTCCCACACGATCGCTGCGGGCTTTACACCATTTTTCTTATTCATTTTTTACTCCTACTATATCCTTTTTAAAAGCATTTTGCTTCACGAATCAGTACTTGAAAAAAGTATATTTTATCAAAATCAGTGTTTTATGTCAAGTCTTTATTAACAAAAAGTTAATATGTCTCCGTTTTGATAAAAAATATATTTTAAAAAAAATTTTTCCTAAAAAACTTGCTTTTTCATTTTTTTTAGGATATAAGAGTAGTCTTGTCGAGTCAAACAGGCAATGGGATGCCTGCCGGCTTGTTTTTTAACTTAAACACAAGGAAAAGAAAATGCCCAAACTTAAGACAAAAAGTGCTGCTAAGAAACGTTTTACCGTAACCGGCACAGGAAAAATCAAAAGAACAACGGCTTACAAACGTCACTGTCTAGCCTGTAAAACAACAAAAATGAAACGTCAAGCTCGTGGTGGACGTATTTTGGATAAGTCCAACTTTAAAGCGGTTATTCGGTTCATTCTCGGGAAGTAAGGAGTTTAAAATGGCTAGAGTAAAAAGAGGCGTTGTCGCTCATGCGAAACACAAAAAAATCTTAAAACTTGCAAAAGGCTACAGAGGACGCAACAAAAATGTCTTTACAGTCGCGAAGGAAAAAGTCGAAAAAGGCTTAAAGTACGCGTATCGTGACAGACGCAAGAAAAAGACAACTTTTCGTTCTCTTTGGATTACTAGAATTAATGCCGGCGTCCGTGAAAACGGATTAACTTATTCTCGATTTATGAGCGGGCTGAGAAAGGCCAAAATTGAGCTGGATCGTAAAATCCTTGCAGATATTGCCATGAATGATTCTGCAACTTTTAAAAGTCTGGTAGAAAAAGCAAAGACGGCGTTAGAAGCTTAACCTAAAGCCTCAAAATAAAAAGGACCGTCCTCTTGACGGTCCTTTTTTATTAAAGTATTCTATGTTATCTTGCATCTTAACAAGGAAAATATCATGAATGAAACGGAAACTCTGAAAAAACAAATTTTAAAAAAAATTGAAGAAACTCTTTCTTTAGATGAGTTAGAAAATATTCGTATCTCAACTCTTGGGAAAAAAGGCTCTCTGACCGAAATGATGAAAACGTTAGGACAACTTCCCCAAGAAGAACGTAAACTTATCGGACAAAGTCTTAACTCTATCAAAATAGAAATCAGTGAAGCCATAGAAACTAAAAAGAAGTTTTTAGAGGAAAAAGAATTAGAAACAAAAGTTGCCGCAGAATCCATTGATATCTCTTTGCCCATTCGTCCTCTTCAACAAGGACGCATCCATCCCGTATCTCAGGTCATGGAAGAAATGTTAACAATTTTTGCTCAAATGGGGTTTGAATTAGCCGAAGGTCCTGACATAGAAGATGATTTTCACTGTTTTGAAGCTTTAAATTTCCCCAAAGATCATCCGGCTCGTCAAATGCAAGCCACTTTTTTTATGAAAAATGGAGATAACTTAATTTTACGAACGCATACATCTCCTGTCCAAATCAGAATAATGGAGGAAAAACAACCTCCTATCAAAATCGTTGCCCCCGGTCGCGTATACCGTTGCGACTATGATATGACCCACACTCCTATGTTTCATCAAATCGAAGGACTTGTTATTGATAAAGAAACAAATATGGGCCATTTAAAAGGCGTTTTAATGAATTTCATGAGAGTCTTTTTTGAAGTGGATAATGTTCCAATACGTTTCCGTCCTTCTTTCTTTCCCTTTACAGAACCTTCAGCAGAAGTCGATATAGGATGTTCAAGAGAGAACGGAGAATTTAAAATCGAATCCGGGAAAGGATGGATGGAAATACTGGGATGTGGAATGGTTCATCCAAACGTCATAAAAAACTGCGGATTAGATCCAAATGAATATCAAGGTTTCGCTTTTGGTTTCGGATTAGATCGCTTTGCCATGCTTAAATATGGAATTCCTGATTTACGATCTTTCTTTGACGCCGATACCAGATGGATAAAACATTATGGTTTCTTACCATTAGATATTCCGTCAATCACAAGTGGATTAAGTTTAAACGGAGGACAAAAACGATGAAATTTTCTTTATCTTGGCTAAAAAATTACTTGGAGACAACCGCCTCCCCCGGCGAAATAGCAGAGACTCTAACCGCCATCGGTTTGGAGGTGGAAGAAATAGAAGATAAAGCAACCGCTTTACAAAACTTTATAGTTGCCGAAATTAAAACTGTTGAAAAACATCCTAACGCAGACAAACTTAATCTATTAACAGTATGGACAGGGAAAGAAACATTACAAATTGTATGCGGAGCTCCTAATTGCAAAGTCGGAATGAAAAGTGTTTTAGCTCTTCCGGGAACTATTATTCCTAAATTCAATGAAGTTCTGCAAAAAGGGAACATTCGCGGAGTTGAAAGTCAAGGAATGTTGTGTGCGGAAGATGAATTATGTTTGGGAGACGATCACTCCGGTATTATAGAATTACAAACAGAAGCCACGGCAGGAACTCTTTTTATTAACATATTAAAACCAGATGTCGTATTTGATATTACTGTCACCCCCAACCGCGGAGATTGTTTCGGTGTTAAAGGAATTGCTCGTGATTTAGCCGCGGCAGGAATTGGGAAATTTAAAAACACAGATACTTCTCTTGTTAAAGGAACTTTTAAAAGCCCTATTTCCGTTCATATTACGACTCCTGATTGCCCCGTTTTTGTAGGTCGTTATATCAAAGGAGTTAAAAACAAAGAAAGTCCCGATTGGCTAAAGCAAAAATTACTTTCCGTCGGGTTACGTCCTATTTCTGCATTAGTCGACATCACAAATTACTTTAATATCGGAGAATGCAGACCATTGCATGTTTTTGACGCAGATAAATTATCCGGAGATATTACTGTCCGATCGGCAAAAAACGGAGAAAAAATAAAAACTCTGGACGATAAAGAATACACTTTATCCGAAAATATGATTGTTGTTGCAGATGATAAAAACGCTCAAAGCATCGCCGGAATTATGGGAGGCATTGAAACTGCTGTTTCAAAAGAAACAACAAATGTTTTTTTAGAAGCCGCTTATTTTAATCCAATATCTATTGCCAAAACAGGTCGTGCTTTAAATGCAGAATCAGACTCCCGCACTCGTTTCGAACGCGGCGTAGATGCAATGGCGACCATACAAGGAAATGAAAACGCCACTCAAATGATTTTAGACCTGTGTGGAGGAGAAGTATCTGACTTAATTATTGCAGGGAAAGAACCTGATACAAAACGAATAATTGATTTTGATTTTAATCTCGTAAAAAAATTATGCGGAATTGAATTAAATAAATCAGATTCAATCACGACTTTAGAAAATCTCGGCTTCATTGTTAACGGGTCCATGATAACTGTTCCGTCATGGCGTTACCATGACGTTTCAAAGCCTAATGATATTGTAGAAGAAATTATTCGAATTATCGGTTATGATAAATTACCCGCATTTCCTATGAAATCTAACGATATTATTATTTCAACACTGACGCCGATGCAAAAAAGAGAATTTGCCGTACGCCGAGCCTTGGCTAATGTCGGTTTGTGTCAAGCCATTACTTGGTCTTTTATGGACAGCTCTCTCGCTTGTTTTTTTAATACTAAAAAAATTATGCTCCAAAATCCAATCGCATCAGATTTAAATGAGATGCGCCCCAGTTTGGTTCCAAACTTATTATCAGCGACAAAAAGAAATTTAGATAGAGGAGAAACAAATATCCAGCTCTTTGAAATAGGTCCGGAATTCTTCGGAGTTCAACCGGGGCAACAACGTATAGTCGCCTGTGCGCTTCGTGCAGGAGTGACACATAATCGTCATTGGAACGATACAGTACGTTTTGTTGACTGCTATGATGCGAAATCAGACGCCTTAACCGCTTTAATGGCTTCGAATGCCCCTATGAATGTTCAAACTTATCCCCAAGCCCCTTCATGGTATCATCCGGGGCAGTCCGGAAGTTTTAATTTAGGAAAAAACGTATTAGCTTACTTTGGAGAAATTCATCCTAAAATTCTTAAACTTTTTGGAATCAAAGTCCCAGTCGTCGCATGTGAAGTTTATTTAGAAAATATTCCTATTTCTAAACCTAAGACAAAAACACAAAAACCATTAAAAATATCTAATTTAATGCCTTTATCTCGCGACTTTGCTTTTATTATAGATACTAAAATACAAGCTGCTGAATTAGTCAGTTCAATTTATTCCGTTGATAAAGAACTTATAAAAGAAGTACGTGTTTTTGATCTTTATGAAGGAGAAAATCTTCCGATTGGAAAAAAATCACTGACTGTTGAAGTTGTTATTCAACCATTCCAAAAAACACTCACGGATAATGAAATTGAAAGTTTATCTCGCAGAATAATAGCTTGTGTTCACAAAAACACCGGAGCAGAACTTCGTTCATAAATTTTGTCGCATATCATGGAAAAAACCGCTTTAAGAATAAAGCGGTTTTTTTAATTCATGAGAAATTATTCGTCTTTATCCGCCTCGTTAATTAAAGCCAATGCTTCTTGCGAAGTTTTTACTTTTCTTAGGGCCTCACACACTTCTTCATTTCTTAATAACTTTGAAATTCTTGCCAAAGCTTTTAAATGATCTGCTCCGGATTCTTCAGGAACGAGCAAGAAAAAAATCAAATCAACAGGCTTCCCATCTATTGACTCAAAATTTACAGAATTTACACGCATAAAAGCACAAAATAAACTTGTCAACCCTGTCAATCGCGCGTGAGGGATTGCTACTCCTTTTCCTATTCCGGTTGTCCCCAGACGTTCTCTTTCCACTAGAGCGTCAAAAATATTTCGCTCATCGCACGCTATCACAGAACTGGAAATTTTCGCAATTTTCTCTAGTGTTTCTTTTTTAGAGGCGATATTCACATCTAAAAACACAAGCTCAGGCTTTAAAATATCTTGAATTTTCATTTTTAAACCTATGATTTATCCTTTGGATCAACCCAACCGATATTTCCGTCCGGACGACGATAAACCATATTTAATCCTCCATGAGCGGAATTTCGGAATAATAAAGCCGGCATCTCTGCCAAATCCATTCTCATAACGGCACCGCTTACAGAACATATCGGTAATTCCGTCTGCATTTCAGCAATAATAACCGGAGCCGTTCCCGTTGGTTCTTGTTCTGTGTCATCTTCAATAACACTCATATCGACCAGTTCTACCTTCTGTATCTGGTGATCTTTCAAACGATTTTTATACTTGCTTAGCTGTCTGGCGATTCTATCACACGCTCTATCAAAAGCCAAATATGCATCGCCGGCTTGTGCGCTGCCTTTTAACAAAGCTCCCGTCATCGGATGAACAGTCACATCTGCTTTAATCTGTCCTCCTTCTTTGGAAAAAACAATTGTTGCATCCAAGGCCGTATCAAAATATTTCTCTACGACTGCTGTCAGATTCTTTTCTGCATACGTTTGCATGCTGTCTCCGACATTTATTTGTTTCCCTGTAATTGTAATTTGCATTTTTTTATCCTATTCAATAAAAAACCATAGACTTTACAAAATAGAAGTCTTTACATAAAAAGTCAAGGTTCTTTTCATATTGCCTTCATCCGATATTTTTGACATACTTTGATTATGAAAAATTTATTTGCTTTATATTGCCACTGGCCTTATTGTTTGTCCAAATGTCCTTATTGTGATTTTTATTCACTCCCTATACGGCCTTATAATGAAACTCTTTTCCTAGACAGATACAAAAAAGAAATCGCTCTTATTCCAAACACTCAAAAGCTTTCAAGTATTTTCTTCGGAGGAGGAACTCCCAGCCTTATGCCTATTCCTTTTATTGAAGAGATATTAAATGCCATTTATAAGCATTTCCATGTATCAAAAAATGTAGAAATCTCCATCGAAGCTAACCCTGATGCCATCGATTTAAACAAAATGATTTCTCTTAAGAATCTCGGTTTCAACAGAATTTCCTTAGGAATTCAATCTCTCAATGAAACCGCTTTACGCTTCTTGGGACGGAGACATTCGCTTAAAACCGCCCGGCAGCGTATTAAAGAAGCTATAAGTTGCTTTCATAATGTTTCAATCGATTTAATATATGCATTGCCTCAACAGACTTGGGAAATGTGGGAAGAAGAACTCTCCGCAGCCCTTGAGTTTCACTTACCCCATTACTCTTTATACCAGCTAACAATAGAAGAAAACACTCCGTTTTTTAACAAAAAAATTCTAATCCCTGATGATATAACAGCAAGAACTCTCTTTCTCAACACTATACAAAAAATGGATGCCGCCGGAGTCCCGCTTTATGAAGTTTCTAATTTTTCAAAACCAGGCTTTGAATGTCTCCATAATCAAACTTATTGGCGAGGGAAAGATTATGCCGGGATTGGTCCCGCCGCCCACAGTCGTCTGGGATTGGTCGCTCTAGAAAATCCCCGAAACATTGACGCTTGGCTCAAAGGAAATAAAATCCAAACAACTTTGTCAAAAAAACAAAAAGAAGAAGAGCGAATTTTAATGGGGCTTCGTCAAAAAGAAGGAATTGAAATAAAACACATATCTCCGACATCCATTTCTTCTGCCGTTCAAAAAGGATGGATATTTCAAAAAGGGAATCGTATTTATCCCACAAATGAAGGATTGGTTATGCTTAATAGCCTCATTCTTGAGTTATGGCCTTAATTTCAGAAGATTCTTCTGTGCTGTTCCCTATCATGGCAGGTTGATTGAATGTTTTCTTTTCTAATTCTCTGACTTGTGTTAAATACTCATTTTGAAGACGGATTCTTTCCATATTTTCTTTTCGAACAGCTTCCTGCTCAAAGTTGACGGAAGGTTTTTGAATGGTTCGAAATTTATTCCTGGAAACAATTTCTGAGATTCCTAATAATCTTTCAGATTCTCCGGTCGGTTTTAATCTAAATAAACCATCTGTTCCTATAAAACCTCTGATGTTCGTCAAATTCTCTTTAGTTATTCCACCCGTTTGAGATAAAATAGATGCAAGAGCGACTGCATCATATGAAAGCGAGGCTAATCTTATTGGCTTTTTACCATAAGTCTCTTCATATCTTTGACTAAATTTTTCAAACCCTTCTATAGGCAATGCCGAAAATTTAGCTCCGGCTAAAGCGCCTTCCAAGGTTAATGTCGGATCTTGCCAGGTTGATGTTCCGATAAATAAAACTTCTCGAGGTGTCACATCATATAAAGCGAATAATGAAGCAATCGATTTGAGTCGATTTCCATCATCCGCAATTAAAAGCGTATCAAAATCTATTAATTCTGTAATTGGAATTTGCTCATCTTCTTTATCTACTTCATCTACTTCTTTTTTTTCTAAAATTTTAATGTTTTTAAATGACTCTGGTAAAGTTTTTAATACATATGGTTCAAAATTAATAAACGTCGGATTATAAACAGATACGGCAGAAATACGCATCCCACAAGCTTGAGCCGCTTTTTCAGCAGAATCAATTGCGACATCTCCCGCCTTGTTGTCAGGAGCCATAATCGCTAAACTTTGCTTCCCTTTTTCACAAGCATATCTCACAGATCTTTCCACTTGCTCGGGAACCAACAAGGCCAACGTATAAACACCCTCATCTACTTCATCTGTGTCAGAAGTAAAAGAAACAACCGGAATCTTTTTTGCTCGCGCCTGCCGCCGAATAGCGCCGACTTCTTTTGCAAAAACAGGGCCCAATATTAAGTCGACGTGTGCTTTAGCCGCTTGTTTGAAGGCTTCTTTAGCTCCCTCAGGCGTCCCTTTCGTATCATAAAACTGCAAAATAAAATTATTATTCGCAATATCAAACTGAGCCATCATTCCCGCATTACGTAAATCTTCCCCCACTTTTGCATCTTTCCCCGTCAGCGGTAATAACATCGCAACTTTAACATTACGGCTAAAAGCGGAATCAGTCATTAAATTATCATATAACGGCTTTTCTTGCTCATACGGGATAATAGAAGCCGGAATTTTAGATGAAACAGGTTGACGATATAAATCAACCTCGGCGCATGAAGTTAGAAACATTAAAATCGCTATAATAAATGTTTTTTGAAAATAAACCACGTTTTAAAACCTTTTTTTAACGAAACCCTATTTTTTTTATTCTTATTTTGGTATACTCATTTTTGATGAAATTTGCAATAAGAAAGGATAACTCTTTTGGAAAAAGGTCTTTATTTAGTATCAACTCCTATCGGAAATTTAGAAGATATGACACAAAGAGGAACTCTTGTATTAAGACAAGCAACCGTTATTGCCTGTGAAGATACTCGAACGACACATAAACTACTATCTCTTTTGAGTATTTCTTCTAATGCAAAAATGCTCTCTTATCATGAGTATAATGCCGATAAAATGAGACCCACTTTAATCAGTCTGCTTTTAAAAGGAGAAATGATTGCTCTTGTTTGCGATGCTGGAACTCCGCTTGTTTCAGATCCGGGATACCGTCTTGTCCGCGAATGTTTGGATAAAGGAATAAAAGTTTTCCCTATTCCCGGAGCAAATGCACTCCTTCCCGCCCTACAGTTATCCGGACTTCCTTCAGACAGATTCTTTTTTGTAGGATTTCTTTCTTCAAAAAAAAGCGCTCGGCAAAAAGAATTAAAAGAAATTTCATCCGTTCCAGGAACTTTGATTTTTTATGAATCACCTCATCGTGTCAAAGAAACATTAACAGATATGTTAACTATCCTCGGTAATAGGAATGCCGCCGTCGTCCGTGAAATTACAAAAAAATTTGAAGAAACAAAACGTGGATCCCTTTATGATCTGATTGCTGATTTTAATCAAGATCCCAAAGGAGAAATTGTTATTTTAGTAGATCGCCCTCAACCGGTACAAGAAAAAATCAATTTAAACGACATGCTTGAAAAAGCTCTTTCTTCTCAAACCGTAAAAGATGCCGCAGCTCATATAGCGAAAGAAACAGGTTTGTCTAAAAAACACGTCTATCAGAAAGCTTTGGAACTTAAATATGACGAATAAAGTTTTACAAGGGTTAAACGCTTATATAAGTGGTAAACTGGCCGAACAAAAAGCACGTTCTTTTCTCCGAAAAAAAGGATATAAGTTTGTCGCTCAAAATATTCGCCCTCAACGAGGTATCGGAGCTCATGAAATCGATTTAATCATGCAAAAAGAAAAAACACTTGTTTTTATTGAAGTAAAAAAAAGAACTCTTGTATCCGAAAGTGCTTTTGCCATCACTCCCACCATACAAAAACGAATTTACAGAGCCGCAGAAATTTTTTTGGCTCACCACCCAGAGTTTTCAGATTACTCCTGTCGGTTTGATGCCGTCTTAATAGATCCGTCACAGAAACTTGTTCATATAAAAGATGCCTGGAGAGGATAAGATGCAATATCTTTTTCTTCTTTATTTTTTCTTTTTCATGTCGGCATGTTCTTTTTTAGGAACAGCTTATAATATCAGTAGTAAAGTCGGTGCCGTTTTATTGGATGAACGTTCTTTGGAAGATGATTGGAAAGATACTCAAATCAATATTCAAATTCGATCTTCTCTGATGTCTATTAAACCAACTTATGCCCTTGACATAGAAGTAACCGTCTTTGAGGGAGAAGTTATGCTCAACGGAGCTCTCCCCACCGTTGAAGATATTCAAACCGTTGTAGAAACGGCGTGGCAACCTGATGATGTTTCAAAAGTTTATAATCATATTCGTATCCAAAATCCTTCGGATATTATGGCAACTTCAGATGACGCTTTAATCGCAAGTTCCATTCGTTCACAGTTGCTCTTGACTCAAAACATTTCTTCTGTCAATTATAAAATAACAGTAGATGAAGGAACTCTTTACGTTATGGGAATTGCAAAAAATCAACAAGAACATGACGCAGTGATGAATATCATCTATGCAACAAACGGGATAGAAAAGGTTATTTCACATGTCCGAAAATCATATGAGCAATGAAGAATTATTACGGTTACTTCTTTCTTTTGTACCGCAGGACAATGAGTCCCTTAAGCAAAAAGCACTTCTTTTGGCAACGTTCGGAAATTTAAAAGAAGCTATTTCTGCTATGGAAAAATATATTGCTTTTGCTCAAGAAGAAGATCTTGATTTAACAAAAGATATCGAGCTTCTTGAAAAAATGAAGTCTTATTTAAATTAAAACAAAAAAAAACAAGATTCCTGCCGAGTCGCTATCATCAAGGTTTTCAGCCTGTTTCCGAGTCGTTTAAGAGTTTATCTAATGCGACTCGGGAAAATTTTTTCATTTTTTTCTTGCATTATAGCGACTCGGCTGTTTATAATATCTCTTGTAAGCTGTAAAAAATGTATGGGAGATAATTTATGGCACGAAAAGTTTCTTTAAATATAGATGACAGGTTATATACAAGACTTGAAAAAAACGCACACAAAAACGGAGAAAGTGTACAAGATTTTCTCATCCGCGCTGTTTGCGATGCTTTAGACATGTGGGATGACTTTTATGATTGCGATGAAGCACTTAACAAAAAAGAAAAAGCCCCTAAAATTAGCTTCTTTGCAAACAGCTAACTTTAGATAATTTAAAATTCCTTACCTTAAGAAAAAAGCTCTTCCATCTCCTTCTTCTTTTTTACATTTTATTAATAATCTTGTCCTATATACTAAAAAAGGAGATGTTTTACATGACGGGGTCGCGTATCTTATTTTTTCTCACATTCGGAATATTTTTAATTTTTTCAACATTCCGCGTCTATGCTTTAGATCCTTTCAACGTTTATCAAAATGATAAAGTCCCTGTGTGTCAAAAACCAGACTTATCTAAAGAAATAACCTTACTGGATGCTATGGAAATAGCTGTTTGCGAAAGTCCCGTCTTAAAATCCAGTTATCTGTCTACACAAGTTTCTGCTTCCAGTTACGGGCAAAGTCTTTCAACATATCTTCCTTCTTTAGACGGGACAGGATTAATATCTCAAGACAGCTCTAAAATTGACGGAGACGATCATTCTGACTTAACAGATACTTCGGCTCGCATTTCTTTAAATTGGCTCTTATTAGACTTTGGAGCCAGGTCAAATACCGCCGATAAATTTAAAAGTTATCTTGCCTCTGCTTATTATTCTTATGACAATACCTTACAGTCGACTCTTTATGGCGTCGCAGAAAGTTATTATAACGTCTTATCCGCAGAAGAAAAATATGAAGGACTATTAAAGAGCGAAGAAGCCTCTAAAAAAGCCTTTGAAGAGGCAAACAGTCGTTATAAGCTAGGTCTTGTCCCTTTAAGCGATAAGCTCCAAGCAGAAACAGCTTATGCTCAAGCAAAACTGGAAACAACCGTCGCAAAGAAGAATATCGCTATTGAACGCGGAAATTTAGCTAATTTATTAAATTTACCTCCGTATACTTTATTTAAATTATATCGCCAGGAAAAGATTATAGAAGATAAAGTTAAATTAGATGATATTGAAAAATTAATCCATTCGGCACTTGAAAACAGACCTGACTATCATGCTATGCAAAAAGATAAAGAAGGAGCCTCATTTAATGTCAAAACAGCTCAATCCGGACATTTACCGACGTTAAACGCTGTCGGATCTGCTTCTGCTGGGAAAGAAATTCGTTTGGGAGAAGACGGATCTTATAACAGCTCCATCGGCTTACAACTATCCATTCCCATTTTTTCCGGATTCGATCAATCTTATAAAGTCGGACAAGCTCGTTATGAACTTAAACAAATAGAAGAACAACTTAATCAATTAAAGATAGATATTGAAAATGAAGTTTGGGCGGCTGTTCAAGATTATAAAACATCTTTTCAAACGCATCAAATCAGCAAAACCCTCTTGGCCAGCGCAGAAGAATCCGAACGAGTAGCTTTCGCTTCTTATAAAGTCGGGAAAGTCAATATATTAACCCTTCTTGATGCGCAATCTCAATTAGCAAGTGCTCGCATAGAATATTCAACCAGTTTCTATAACTTCATGATAGCTAAAAATAATTTAATGAAAGCATTAGGACAAATGGAGAAAAAAGCATGAAAAAATTCCTTATCGCTGTCGTTGTCATCTTCGCCGCAATCGTTGGTTTGTATTATATTATGAAACCTTCTGACAAATTAACTGAGCGCCAGTTCGAATTTATTACCGTGGAAAAAGGAGACGTCACCGAAAAAGTGACTGCAACTGGGACACTCCAGCCCATAAATGTTGTAAACGTCGGAACACAAGTTTCCGGAATTATTGAAAAAATTTATGTCGACTACAATGATGAAGTCACAGAAGGACAACTTCTCGCCGAATTAGATAAATTCTTATTGCAAGAAAACTTAAATGAAAGTAAAGCTCAATTAGATTTAGCAAAAAGTAAGTTAAAAGTCGCAGAAATGAACTATAATCGCTATAAAGATTTATATTCTCAAAAACTCATTGCAAAAGCAGAAATGGAAGACGCGGAAATCAGTTTAGCCTCCGCCGAATCAGACCTATTAAGCGCTCAAGCCAATTATAATAAATCTCAACAAAATATAGATTACGCTATGATTACTTCTCCCGTTTCCGGAACAATCATTTCAAAAGAAGTCGAAGAAGGACAAACGGTCGCCGCTTCTTATTCAACTCCAACATTATTTGAAATCGCAGAAAACTTAAAGCTTATGCAAATAGAAGCTTCTGTTTCCGAAGCCGATATCGGAAAAATTAATTACGGAATGAAAGCTGAATTTACCGTAGATGCTTATCCGACAGAAACTTTTTGGGGAACCGTTAAACAAATTCGTTTAAACCCGACAGAAGAACAAAATGTTGTTATGTACACGGTTATTATAGAAGTTAATAATGAAGATAAAAAACTACTCCCCGGAATGACTGCTTTCGTAACAGTTCTTACTGATGAAAAAAAGGGCGTTTTAAGAATTCCCAATACAGTTGTTCAATTTAAACCTAATGCGGCTTTACGTCAGAAAATGGATGGACAAAGACCTATGAATTTAAAGGCAACCCAAGCTGTTGTTTATACTTTTGAGAATGGACAAATTAAGCCTCATGTCATAGAACTTGGTCTTTCCGACGTTATGTACGCTGAAGTCATAGAAGGAGTTAAAGAAGGAGATAGGCTTATTTCCGAATTCATTACAACTACAAAATCTTCCGGAATTTTCGGGGGTAGACCAAGACCATAGTGAGTAAAAAAAATGCCTCAGAAAACTGTCGTCGAAGTTAACAATTTAAAAAAAACTTATTATATGCCCGGAGGAATGAGCCAAAATGTATTAAAAGGTGTTTCCTTCCAAATAGAAGAAGGAGAATTTGTTGCTATTATGGGACACTCCGGTTCCGGGAAATCAACTTTAATGAATACGCTTGGGTGTTTAGACAGACCAACCAGTGGAACTTATTTATTAGATGGAAAAGAAATTTCAAAACTGTCTGATGAAGAATTAGCTCTTGTACGAGGAAGAACTCTCGGATTCGTCTTCCAAAATTTTAATCTACTAATGAAACGAACCATAGCCGATAATGTCTCTTTACCTCTATTATATCAAGGAATCAGCAAAACTCAAATGTATACTCGTGCCAAAGCAATGTTGGAAAAAGTTGGATTAGCCGGATATGAAAATCGTATTCCAAATCAACTTTCCGGAGGAATGCAACAACGTGTCGCTATTGCAAGAGCTTTAATAAATAATCCTAAAATTATTCTCGCAGATGAACCAACCGGAAATTTAGACAGTCAAACTTCTGATGAAATCATGACTTTCTTCCAAAGCCTCAATAAACAAGGTATCACGATTATTCTAGTCACGCACGAACCGGATGTCGCCATGTATGCTAAACGATTAATCCGTATCGCAGATGGTGTTGTCGAATACGACGGGTCTGTTAAAGAATATATGGAGCGTCAACATGTTTAATTTAATTTTCTCTGAAGCATGGATTTCCATTACCGCATATAAAATGCGAACATTTTTAACAACTCTTGGAATTATGATCGGAGTAGCTGCCGTCGTATTAATGGTCGCAGTTGGTCAAACCGTTCAAAACGTCATTGATGAGAGTTTCGAAAGTATGGGCGGAAATTTACTCATCGTCTTGCCCGGAGCTTCAACATCTGGAGGGGTCCGTACCGCAATGGGAAGACCTACTGTCAGCCGACAAGACATGGATTCTATAAAAGAATTAAAAGATGTTTTAACAACTTCCTATGCAACACAGTCCGGAGTACAAGCCGTCTATGGGAAAAATAATTGGAGCGTTAACGCCATGGGAACAACTCCTGATTACTTAGACGTCGGAAATTGGGAAATCGATCGAGGCATTATGTTCACTGAAAGAGACCTAAAATCTGCTGCTTCTTATGTTGTTTTAGGACAAACCGTCGTAGATGAATTATTCGGATTTGAAGATCCCATCGGAAAAAGCGTTCGCTTACAAAATATCCCCTTTCTGGTTATCGGAACTTTAAAAAGTAAAGGTCCCGGACTGACAGGAGATGATCAAGATAATTTAATTATGATGCCTTTTAGTACTTTAAGACAAAAAATCAGAGGAGCCCGACAACCACAAATGGTCAGTATCGGTTTTGTCAAAGTCAACAGTGAAAATAAATTAGATACCGTATTGCAACGAGTCACGTACTTATTACGAGCCAGACATCACTTAAAAGATACTGAAGATGATGATTTTACCATTCGTAATATGGCTGAACTCGTAGAACAAGTAAAAAAAGTCGGATTTTATTTGTCTTTGTTATTAGCAGCAATCGCTTCTATTTCTCTTATTGTCGGGAGTATCGGAATTATGAATATGATGCTTGTATCCGTTACAGAAAGAACAAGAGAAATAGGAACGCGTAAAGCTTTAGGAGCTCCAAATCGTTGGATTATGATCCAGTTTTTGGTCGAATCTATCTTAATTTCCTTTATGGGAAGCCTCATGGGTTTAGTCATTGGAATAACGACTTCCCAAATCGGAGGGTACATCTTTGAAAAAGAAGTTCCTATTTCAATTTGGACTGTTATCTTATCTTTCTCCGTCGCCGTCATCGTTGGCGTTGTTTCCGGATTATTCCCTGCCATCAAGGCCATGAAATTAGACCCTATAGATGCTCTGCGATATCAGTAAAAAACATTTTTCTTAAAACTCCTTCGTCGCATCTGCTAAAATCTTGCATATTTATTACTTTTGTGGTATATTTCTCCATTCAAGTTTTTATGGAGTTTATATATGACAGAGGCAAATTACGATTTTACTAAAATTGAAAAAAAATGGCACGAAAGATGGGAAAAAGAAAAAACTTTTAAATCTGAAATTAACCATTCCAAGCCCAAGTATTACGTTTTAGATATGTTCCCTTATCCTTCTGGAGACGGATTACATGTCGGACATGTCGAAGGATATACAGCCTCCGATATTATTTCCCGTTATAAACGTATGCGGGGCTTCAATGTCCTCCATCCAATGGGATGGGATGCTTTCGGATTGCCCGCAGAACGCTATGCCATGAGAACTGGAACTCATCCGTCTGAAAATACCAGAAAAAATTGTGCTCATTTCCGTGAGCAATTAAAAAATATCGGCTTTTCATATGATTGGGATCGGGAAATATCAACCATCGATGAAAATTACTATAAATGGACTCAATGGATATTTTCCATCCTATTTGAAAAAGGACTGGCTTATGAGGTTGAAGTTCCTGTTAATTGGTGTCCTAAAATGAGAACTGTTCTCGCTAATGAAGAAGTTAAAGACGGGAAATATGTTGAAACCGGAGATGAAGTCATCCGAAAACCAATGCGGCAATGGATGTTAAAAATAACCGCTTACGCAGAAAGATTATTAAAAGATTTAGACGATCTCGACTGGCCCGAGGGAATTAAAACCATGCAGCGAGAATGGATTGGAAAATCAATCGGCGCTGATGTAATTTTCAAAATAGATGGAACAAATAAAACCTTTACCGTTTATACAACTCGCCCGGACACCTTGTTTGGAGCGACATATTGTGTCTTGGCTCCGGAACATCCTTTGGTCAAAGAAATTACTTCACCAGAACAAAAAGCAGAAGTTGACGCTTACGTAGACGCCGCCTCTAAAAAATCGGCTCAAGACCGTATGAAAGAAGATAAAGAAAAAACAGGCGCTTTTACAGGGGCTTATGCTATCAACCCCGTAAATGGGAAAAAAATTCCTATTTATATCGCCGATTATGTCTTAGGAGATTATGGATATGGGGCTATCATGGCTGTTCCCGCTCATGATCAACGCGATTATGATTTCGCTAAAAAATTTAACCTTCCTATCATACAAGTCATAGAAGGAGGCGATATTTCACAATCCGCTTGGGAAGGCGACGGAGTTCTCATTAATTCAGAATTCTTAAACGGGTTACATGTAGAACAATCCAAAAAAGCCATGACAAATTGGCTCACAGAGAAAAATCTTGGAAAAGAAACTATCAATTATAAATTACGTGATTGGTTATTTGCCCGTCAACGATATTGGGGAGAACCTTTCCCGATTCTACATCTAGAAGACGGATCCGTCAAAACCGTTCCTATGAAAGATTTACCTGTTCTCTTACCTCCTATGTCTGACTTTAACCCAACACAAGACGGTGAAGCTCCTTTAGCTCGTGTAACAAGCTGGGTGAATACAATCGATCCGGAAACAGGAAAACCAGCTAAAAGAGAAACAAATACCATGCCTCAATGGGCCGGATCCAGTTGGTATTTCCTACGATTCACAGATCCTAAAAATAATGATCAAGCATGGAGTAAAGAAGCCGAATCCTATTGGATGCCCGTCGATATGTATATCGGAGGAGCTGAACATGCCGTATTACATTTATTGTATGCTCGTTTCTGGCACAAAGTCTTATTTGATGCAGGTCTAGTATCTACAAAAGAACCTTTCCAACGTTTATTTAATCAAGGAATGATCCTTGCTTATTCTTATCAAGATGATCATGGTAAATATTACTATCCTCATCAAATAGAGAAAAGAGGTTCTGATTATTTCGTAAAAGAGACAAATATCAAAGTTAAAACTCAAATTGAAAAAATGAGTAAGTCTCGGTACAACGTGGTTAATCCAGATGACGTTATCAAAGAATACGGAGCCGACACAATACGGCTCTATGAAATGTTCATGGGACCTGTTTCCGCCGAAAAACCATGGACAAATGAAGGAATTAACGGAGCTTTTCGTTTTATAAAACGTGTTTGGGCGATGTTTATGGATGGTGATAAATTATCTGATAAAATTGTTGAAACAAAAGGTGATGAAAATGTCACAAAATTAGCTCACAAAACAATTCAATCTGTCACCAAAGATATGGAAAATTTATCTTTCAACACCGCTATTGCGAAAATGATGGAATTAACAAACGCCATTTATAAAACTGATAAAGTGAATAAGGCCGTTATGGAAGATTTTATCTTATTAATGGCTCCTATCACGCCTCATATGTGCGAAGAACTATGGGAAAAGCTCGGACATACAGAAGGAATCACTTACGCCGAATGGCCCACATACGATGAAACTTTATTACACGAAGATGAAATCGAAATTGTTGTTCAAGTTATGGGGAAAAAACGTGCTAATATATTAATCCCTGTCAATGCAACACAAAACGAGGTTTTTAAAATAGCCCAAAAAGAACCACGCATCTTAGACCTCATCAAAGAAAAAGAAATCGTTAAAGTCATTTATGTCCCGAAAAGATTACTTAACATTGTCATCAAATAAAAAAGGGAAGAGTCATTTGAAGACTCTTTCCTTTATCTATAAAGTGATCTATTGAAGAACTTTACTAAGTTCTTTATCTAAAAAAAAAAGAGCCTTTAATGTCTATTCCAGGGAAGAGACCTTATTACCAGATGCTTATGCGAAGCAATTTTTTACGTATCTATTCTGCTCTCTCAACGCCAAGAAGTTATGGGATATGTTGAATTTAAATCAGAAAAACCTCTATCCTCTTTTAACCAAAATCTCAAAAAAGCTATAGACTATAAACTTACCTAATATTTAACTATTTTACTTTATTGTTAGTCTTGAATATATATCAACATATCTAGGTCGTCAGAAACCCTTAATACAATTAGTCGCCAAACATAGCGCCTTAAAACTATATGCCGATTTCTGTCTAAGGACGGATGTCGGTGAATAAGGCTACGGCCAAATAAGCCGAGCCGTTTTAATTGTATTACTGTTTCTGAACATCCGCCCACCTTGAACGGTGGGTTTTATTTTAACTAGTTGGAAAAGGATGTTCATTATGAAAAAAGTGTCTTTATTTTTGATTATAGGTATATTTGCTGGTTTTCTTGGCTCTTGTGCAACTGTAATGAGAGACAACACACAAACTATACCAATTAAATTCAGTGTTGAAAAAGTTGATATAAAAATAACCAATAAAGCCGGTGAAGTTATTTTTGAAGGGCAACCACCAACAACCATCACCCTCAAAACAGCGGCGCCGAGAGATTATTTTAATCCTAAGAAATATATCGTTATAGCTTCCAAAGATGGTTTTAAAACTCAAACAACCGTTATCGATTGGCATATTAGCGGTTGGTATTGGGCCGGGAATTTCGTTTTTGCTGGTTTAATCGGATATTTGATTGTTGATCCAATAACAGGTGATATGTATTATCTCGATGAAGAAGTTAATTTGAACATGACACCACTTAAATCATAAAAAAAAGAAAGCGATAAAAAATACCGTCTTTACTTATGAAGAATTCTAAAAAAAAAGAACCGCCTCTGTCGAGGCGGTTTTTTTATCATCGTCAAATTAAAAAGCTGCCTTTAAGTTGACACCGACCGTATATCCGTCATAATCGGAATCGAAATCATCTTCCCTTCCGTCAAACATATAGGATCCGAAAACGCCCGCAGAAATTTTATTTGTAAATAAATAATCTGCCCGTGCAACAATAGACCAATCTTTAGCATCATCATTCTTATCCCACTTATATCTAACGCCGGCATCTACTGCGACTTTATCCGCAAACAGACGATAAGCTCCAATATACGCATCATACATAGGATCATTTAAACTTTGTTTTGATTGAGCAATTGGAAATTCTCCGATCACTCTCGCATATGGAATCGCCCAACCAAAGTCATATCCTCCTTTTAAAGCAACCGTAACAGCTTTATATTCTCCGACGGTCGCAACATTTTCTCTTTGTCCATAGTTCGCATCTATTTGTACATAAGTATTATTTGCATTTAAAAGATTATATGTTCCTCCAATATTCCAACCTAAATTTCTATCTTCATCTACCACCGGCCCACGATCTGGATTACGTCGAGTCCATGAATTTTCACCTGTTACATACACGGCTAAATCTTTATAAACACCAAAAGAGATTTTTTCTGCCAGCGTATTATCTGTTACTTTGGCAACATCATCAAAATCAACTGAGTTAAAAGTATATGTTGTATCCGACATAACCTCTTTTTGTCCCGGAACATAGAATGGGTGCGTAACTTCTGTTGCGTATGTATTCCCAGCTACCAATATAAAAGCTGAAGATAATAAAACTGTTGATAATTTCATAATATTTTCTCCTTTTTGTTTTAAAACAAATAACCCCCTTTTTTTTGGGTACATACAATCGTAAACACACTTCTTTTAAAATGTCAAATTTTATTAACTCATTGACTATAAAAGATATTTTCAAAAAAGAGATTATTTTCTTTTATCTAAAAATTAAAAAATTATTATTTTAAATCAAATACTTAATGAAATTTTGCTTTTAGGAAAAAATAAATTTTCAGTATATATTTCATTTTATTACAAAAAATATATTTTTTATAAACTCTTAATAAGAAATATAGACTCCTTTTCAGCATCCAAAAACTATAAACATCCGGTTAAAATATCCGTATTCATATATTAAATATAATCGCTTCCCGAAAGTTGTTTTATAAAAATCCTTTTTACGACTGCTCTAATACAACAGTTCCTCTTGAATTACGAGCTCTCGTATAGGCCTGTCTTAAGGAATCTCTGACTAAATGAGGATCCGGAATTTTTTTCATAACCGCGACTCCCGTCATATCTGTAGAAGATATAATAATAGTCCCTAAATTCGCCCATCTATCAATAAGGGATTGTATCGTCTTACTGTCAATAATACGAAACAATTCAATTTCATCCACTCGCCGACCTAATATCCCGGAAATAATAATAAACCGACTGGATGTCAAAACATAGTAATGATAGGATCTATACAAATAAAGAGCCCATAAATACATCCCTAAAGTACATATAACCAAAATCCAATTAATAGGATTATACTTCCAATCACGAACAGACCCGGTAACCTGCCAAATAAATTGTTCATCTGATTCGAGCATCCCTCTTAAAATATTTTCATTTTTCATAACCAAGCCTCTTTTTAGTAATTTTAAAACCTTTTACAGTGTATGAAAAATGCTCTTTTTTTTCAAGTTTAAAAACAAAAACATATTATATTATTTTATTTAGCATATTTTACTATTTTTTTTTAAAAAAACAACTTTTTGTTGTAGACAAATGATTCTTATTATTGATAAAGTAGCAATCGTTGTACTTCATATTTGATAAAAAAGGAGTTAAAAATGAAGAAATATCTTATGTCAACACTTGCTGTTTTCACAGTATTGACGATTACTACAGCCGCCTCTGCTCAAACCACCTATTATGATGATGGGTATGTAAAAGTAGACGCTGGTTATTCTATGGGATCTGGAAGAACAGAAAACGCTGCTTTATTTGGCATCGGAACAGGTTTTCGAATGAACGACTACTTCAAAGCAGATGTAACAGCTGAATTCCGTCCATGGGGAAAAGAACAGTTTAGAAACGCCGGCGGCCTAAAAGGTGATATGTGGACAGCTGATTTAATGGCTAATGCTTACGCAAGTTACCCGGTATGGGATAAATTCTCTGTTTATGCAACCGGAGGTGTCGGCTATGCTTACACAAAAGTTAAAAATTTTGCCGGTCAATATAAAGGAGAAGCAAAAAGTAACTTTGCTTGGAATGTCGGAGCTGGCGTTGAATACGCTTTAACATCCAACATTTGCCTTGACTTAGGTTATCGTTATACCGACTTAGGTACAGCAGAAGCCAAAGACAGAGCTACTGGGGCAAAACATAAAGAAGATGTAAAATATAACGATATCAAGTTAGGTATGCAATACTACTTCTAATATTTAAATTAATTATCGTATTCTCATTCCTCTGTAAGTTCAGCTCGGACATAAAATCCGAGCTGATTTTTTATTCATAATTCCTCATAAAAAAACCGCTCCAACGGAACGGTTTTTTATTTTTTATGATAAGTTACTTAGAAAACTTGGAAAAGACAGATTTTCCGGCATATTTTGCAGTACGACCCAGTTCTTCTTCTATCCGAATGAGTTGATTGTACTTAGCCATACGATCCGAACGAGACATAGATCCCGTTTTAATTTGTCCACAGTTTGTTGCGACAGCAATATCCGCAATAGTTGCATCTTCCGTTTCACCGGAACGATGTGATAAAACTGCCGTATACCCAGCACGATGAGCCATATTAACTGCATCTAAAGTTTCTGTCAAAGAACCAATTTGATTAACCTTAACTAAAATAGAATTAGCGATTCCTTTTTCTATTCCCATAGCTAACCGTTTTGAGTTTGTAACAAACAAATCATCTCCCACCAACTGCATTTTTCCACCGAGAGTTTCAGTTAGTATTTTCCAACCTTCCCAATCATCTTCGGCCATACCGTCTTCCAAAGACATAATCGGGTAGTTTGCTTTTAAATCTGCGTAATATTTAACAATTTCTTCGGAGGTAAATGTTTTTCCTTCTCCCGTCATCACATATTTTCCGTCTTTATAGAATTCGCTAGAAGCTGCATCCAAAGCAAGGACAACATCGTCTCCTGGTTTATATCCTGCTGTTTCGATAGACTTAACAATAAAATCCAAAGCCTCTTTAGCCGAACCTATATTCGGAGCGAATCCTCCTTCATCTCCCACATTTGTATTCATTCCCGAGGCTTTTAAATTGCTTTTCAAAGCCTGGAAGACCTCCGCACCCATACGAACGGCTTCTGCGACGGAAAGAGCAGAAACAGGCATAATCATAAATTCTTGAATATCGATAGGATTGTCCGCATGCTTTCCGCCATTTAATATATTCATCATAGGTGTCGGCAACACATGAGCAAAACTTCCTCCGATGTATCTGTATAAAGGAAGCCCTACTGCATCCGCTGCAGCCTTTGCCGTTGCTAAGGAAACCCCTAATATAGCATTTGCACCCAAACGACCTTTGTTTTCAGTTCCGTCCAATGCAATCATTGTTTGATCAATAGCCATTTGATCCTCAGCATCCATTCCGACGACAGCGTCATAAATTTCTTTATTAACAGAATCAACAGCTTTAAGGACACCTTTCCCTCCGAAACGTTTTTTATCCCCATCTCGTAATTCCACGGCTTCATGGACGCCTGTTGAAGCGCCACTTGGGACAGCCGCACGTCCGAACGCTCCATTCTCTAGCGTTACGTCTACTTCGACAGTAGGCGTTCCACGAGAATCTAAAACTTCTCTTGCATGAATATCAATTATTTCTGTCATTTATTTCTCCTTTTTATAAGATTTTCTAACTTTTGGCGATTTTATCAAAAGCTTTCATTCTTTTCAACATGTTTTCAAGTTCACTGAACACGATCATATTCGATCCATCACTCGGAGCTTGATCAGGATTTTTATGTGTTTCCACAAACACCCCGGCGATAGCTGTTGTTAAAGCTGCGTTTGCTATTACAGGTGCAAATTTTCTGTCTCCACCGCTGGAAGTTCCTTGACCTCCTGGTTTTTGAACGCTGTGTGTTGCATCTATAATAACAGGATATCCTGTTTCTTTCATAATCGGAAGTGAACGCATATCTACAACTAACGTATTATATCCGAAAGAAACGCCTCTTTCCGTTAATAAAATTTTTCCATCCCCGGATTCCGAGACTTTATCAGCTACATTTTTCATATCCCATGGGGCCAGGAACTGCCCTTTTTTGATATTAATCACAGCCCCTGTTTTTGCCGCAGAAACCAATAAATCCGTCTGGCGGCATAAAAAAGCTGGAATTTGTAAAATGTCCACGACCTGAGCAACGGGGACACACTGATTTGGCTCGTGGATGTCTGTCAGGGTCAAACATCCGACTTTTGACTTAATATCAGAAAAAGCAGCCAATCCTTTTTCTAATCCTATTCCTCTTTTTCCTTTTAAAGAGGTTCTATTAGCCTTATCAAAAGAAGCTTTAAAAACAAACGGTATTTTTAACTTTTCTGTCAGTTCCTTTAAAGCAGTTGCCATTTCAATACCATGTTCTCGGCTTTCCATTTGACACGGACCAGCGATTAAAACAAAAGGCAAATCATTCCCGAAAACAACGTTCCCCAGGGAAACATGTTTTTGCATTTTAAACTCCTATTGAGCTCCATTTCCCGGAATCGCAGCAGGAATCGGATCGTCCGTCGGAATCGCAGCAGGAGTTGTCTCTGTTACAGGAAGTTGTTCATTTGCCGGATTTTGTTCTGATGGAAGCGAGTTTTGAATCGGAATCACAGACAATACACTATCTTGCTTGACTTCTTGTTTTGCTAAAATAGCCAACGTCAGACTTGTTACCACAAACAGTCCGGCGACCACAGCTGTCATCTTCGTCAAAATATTTCCGATTGATCTTCCTGTCATAAAATTAGATCCTGTTCCACTTCCAAGAATGCCTAAAGCACCTCCTTCGGGTCGTTGCAAAAGAACTAATCCTACCAAAAAAACCGCTAAAATAATATGGAAAACCAAAATAATCGTGTACATTTTTCAAATCCCTACATTACAGCTTGAGCAATTGCCCAAAAATCATTAACTTTTAAACTAGCTCCCCCAACCAAGGCTCCATCGACATCTGGCAAAGTTAACAAGTCTTTCGCATTGTTTGGTTTAACGGAACCGCCATATAATAACCGTATATTTTGAGCTATTTCAGCTCCTACCACGTCTGCCAGAACATGCCTCATGGAAGCATGAACTTCCTGCACATCATTTTTTGTCGGCGTTTTCCCAGTTCCTATTGCCCACACTGGTTCATAAGCAATAACGACTCGACCTGCCGTTGTTTCTGTCGGTATTGACTTTTGCAACTGTTCTTTTACAACATTTAATGTTTTTCCAGTCTCTCTCTCTCTCAATGTTTCCCCGACACAAATAATAACGCCCAAACCAGCCTTTAACGCAGCCTCAGCCTTAGCCTTAACAATTTCATTTGTCTCTCCATGATCTGCCCGTCTTTCGGAGTGTCCTACAATAACGCCGCCGCATCCCAAATCCTTCAGCATTATTGGACTAACGTCACCTGTATGAGCTCCCGCATCATACATAGAACAATCTTGAGCTCCAACCCAAACACCGGATTCTTTCACAACCTCCAAGACATTTGACAAAAGAGTAAATGGAGGCGCAATAAACATATCAAAAATTGGATTATCTGAAGCTTTATACAAATTCGCTAAATCTTTCGCCAAAGAAATGCCATCATGGGTTAAGCCATTCATTTTCCAATTACCTGCTATCAGCTTTTTCCTCATTAGATTTTCCTTTAATAAATTAAACAATGTTCTATTTTTATCATATTGTCTTTTTTTTTCAAGCATTATCTTTATTTTTTATATTGACAAGGAAAGGAAGAGGAGTTAGAAGAAAAGAGAGGAAGAACGAATGATGGGAGTACAAAAAATGAGAAAGAAAGAAGTAAGAATGAAGAACGATTGTGATGGTATGGGTTTCACCCCCCCC
>CALXXA010000047.1 GCA_944392585.1 uncultured Alphaproteobacteria bacterium
ATTGTCCATCGGGGGACTCGCCGGATACACAATGGCTATGAACAGACATCGGGCAAATACAATCTTGGATTATGTTTCTCGCTGCGTCGTTATTGCTCAAACATCTGGCGACGGATCTACGGTAAAAACAGGACCTTGCGCTACTATTTTAGGAGAAGATAAGCCAGGCCTATTATCAGAAGACGGGGATGTAGCGGCTTCTGGCAACGATATAAAAGTTACTTTAACACCTGCAAATACGAAAGTGGCAGAGATTCTTGCAGGACGCACGTCTGATGCTATTAAGATTGAAAATAGCAACGGGGCAGTTACCATAACTTTCGTTGGGGTGGGAGATGGCTCAACTACTCAGACAACTCCTCCGCCAGCGGGGGAAGGTAACTAAACTACTCAGGAACCTTAATAGATTAATCATAAAATATCTAATAACTTAATTCCCCGAAAAACCGCTCTTTTAGAGCGGTTTTCTTTTACTTTATTTTTGTTAAAAGATATTTGTTTTTTTGATTTTATTCTTGACGGATTTTCAAAGTCATTTTATAAATTAAATAACAAGGGAAAAGGGAAAAATATGCCAAAACCAAATACAGGAAAAATCACATCCATACAAGGCAGTGTTATACATGCTCGTTTTGAAAAAAATCTCCCGGCAATTTATAATGAATTAAGAACCGGAGAAAAGCATCAAGAATTGATTGTTGAAGTTCAGGGGTACGTTGATGAAAAAACTGTCCGCGGTTTAGCTCTCGGTTCCACACGAGGACTTTCCAGAGGGATGGAAATTATAGACAGCGGACATCCTATTCAAGTTCCCGTCGGTCCTGCGACACTGGGTCGTATGTTTAATGTTTTTGGGGAACCTATTGATGGGAAAGGACCTGTCAAATCGGTACAAACCAATCCTATTCATGCTCCTTCTATTTCTTTGGAAAAAAGACAGGTTTCTTCAGAAATCTTTATTTCCGGAATAAAAGCCATTGATTTATTAGCCCCTATGGAAAGAGGCGGGAAAGCCGGTCTTTTCGGAGGAGCTGGGGTTGGGAAAACCGTTTTAATCACGGAAATGATTAACAATATGGTCGGACGTTATGAAGGGGTGAGTTTATTCTGCGGCGTCGGAGAACGATCCAGAGAAGGAGAACAACTCTACCGAGAGATGCAAGATGCCGGAGTTTTGGGAAAAACCGTCATGGTTTTCGGACAAATGAATGAAGCTCCCGGAGTTCGATTTCGTGTTGCTTTATCAGCTCTGACCATGGCGGAATACTTCAGGGATCAAAAGAAACAAGACGTCTTACTTTTAATTGATAATATATTCCGCTTCGTTCAAGCAGGTTCCGAAGTATCCGTTTTATTAGGTCAAATTCCTTCCCGAGTCGGATACCAACCTTCTTTAGGGACGGATATAGCCGAATTAGAAGAACGCATTTCCAGTACAGATAAGGCCGCTATTACATCTATTCAGGCGGTTTATGTTCCGGCAGATGATTTTACCGATCCTTCGGCCGTTCATACATTCTCTCATTTATCAGCCAGTATTGTTTTATCCAGAACACGTGCCGCTCAAGGTCTTTATCCTGCGGTTGATCCGTTACAATCTTCTTCCAACATGCTGACGCCACTTATTGTCGGAGAAAGACATTACAACGTAGCGACAAAAGTTCGTAAGTGCCTCGCAGAATATGAAGAACTAAAAGATATTATCGCCATGCTAGGGTTTGACGAACTCCCGGAACACGATCAACAAACAGTTCTGACAGCCAGGAAATTAGAAAGATTTTTAACTCAACCTTTCTTCACAACACAACAATTCACCTCTATGGAAGGGCGCTCCGTTAACCTAGAAGATACCATCCGCGGTTGTGAACAAATCATGAATGGTGAGTTTAATCATATGTCAGAAAATGATTTCTTCATGATTGGTTCAATAGACGAAGCTGTTGAAAACTTTAATAAAAAACAAAAGAAAGATAATCATTCATGATTTTAAAAGTTTATTCTCCCATTGGTGTCGTCTTGGATGTAGAAATTCAAAAAATGGATTTTGAAGCCTTGAATGGTTATTACACTTTAATGCCTAAACATGTGGATTTCGTTACAGCCATGCCTCCGAATATCGTCAAGTATCAAACAACCGATAACAAAAATCATTACATGGCCTGTAATCATGGTATCTTGGTTAAACAAGGAAGCCTTGTTTCCATGTCTGTTCAAAAAGCTATCCTAAATGACTCCTTGGACACATTAACCGATGCTATTCAAAATGAATTCAAGAAAGACGAAGAAGAACGAAAAGAACTAAATACAGCTATGGCTAGACTGGAAGTCGGGTTAACTCGGGGCTTTATAAAACTTAACAAACAGGATGGATAAAATGAACAAACAATTTGATCCGACAGATGATAAAAAAGTTGAAAATCAGCTCATCCATAAGGTCTATCAATTAGAAAACAGAAATTATCGTTCTTTATATGTTAATGTCGGGATTATCGGTATCCTAGGAGGAATTATTATATCTCCTATTTTATTAGCTATTTTTATTGGCGGATGGTTAGATGAGAATTACCCTGTTCCGCCTATTTCTTGGCGATTGAATTTAATGTTAATCGGCTTCCTAATCGGCATATATTATGGTTACCTCTGGGTCAAAAAAGAAGGTATTCAAAAAATAGACGAAGCTTATCAAAAAGAACAAAAAAGGATAAAAAATAAATGACTGATACAAATGCTCTCACTTATTTTCTGGCACAAATCACTTTTTTATCCGGCATAGGACTGTTTCTTCTAGGCGGTGCGGTTGGTCTCTTATTTGCTTACTTCCAATGGAAAACAGTACAACATATTATACAAATTGAAAAAATGAAACTTTACCTGTTTTTAACAGCTTTAGTACGCTTTCTTATTTTCTTTATCGCCTTAATGTGGATTGCTTATCCGGATAAAAATATCATTAAAATTTTAATTTTCTTCATTGGGTTTATGTTCGTTCGTATCATAGCCATAAAAAAAATAAAAAAAATGCTCCGTGGGGAAAAAAATGTTTGAGAACTATGATACTTTAATTATTTTTCACTTTTTTGATATACCAATCAATGCTACAATTTTTTCCAGTTGGATAGTAATGAGTGTACTTATGCTCTTTTCATTTTTGGCGACCAGATTTTTAAGCGATGACATTCAAACATCTCGGTGGCAAACACTGATGGAAATGGTTGTTATTTGGTTAAGAAAAGAAATAAAAGAAACAAGTAATGATAATCCAGCGAAGTATTTAGGTCTTGGACTTGGCTTGTTTATGTTCATCCTTGTGAGCAATTTTTTAACGATTATTCCTTGGTTTCGTCCTCCGACGGCGTCTTTAAGCACAACGATAGCATTTGCTTTAGTTGTTTTTTGTGCGATTCCTTATCATGCCATTCAAAATGCCGGATTTTTAGGCTATTTAAAGAAATTTATAGATCCTTCCCCTATTATGTTGCCGATGAATTTATTTAGTGAGTTTGCCTCCACGTTTTCTATGGCGCTCCGTCTTTATGGCAACATGTTAAGCGGTGTCATGTTTGCCAGTATTTTAACATCATTTGTCCCGCTTATATTACCGCTGTCAATGCAGGTTTTAGGACTTTTAACAGGTTCGATTCAAGCCTATATTTTTGCATTGCTGGCGATTGTTTATATGTCCAACGTAGGGCCTTCTTTGCCTTATGTAGAAGAAAATTAACATTTTAAAAAGGAGAAAAAAATGGATGCTGTTAGTTTAATTGGAGCCTTCTCGGTATTAGCCGCCGGCTTATGTATGGGAATTGGATCATTAGGATCCGCAATTGGAGAAGGAAACGCTGCTGCCTCTGCCTTACAAGCGATGGCTCAACAGCCGGACGAAGCAAGTCGTATCAGAAGCACTTTGTTTGTCACAATGGCGATGGTTGAAACAACAGCTCTTTATGCGTTACTTATTTCCTTTCTTACCTTTTATGCGAATCCTTTTTGGAATTATGCCATTGAAGCCGCATCAACAAAATAATAAGGAAAGCTCATGGGAATTGACTCATTTACGCTGATAGCTCAAATTATTAACCTGATTATTCTGGTCTGGTTGTTAAAAAAATTTCTCTATACCCCGATTTTAAAAGCGGTAGATGCTCGCCAGGCCAAAATAGCAGAACAATTAAATACGGCGAAAGAACAAGCTCAAAAAGCGATTTCTCAACAACAACTTTATGAGCAGAAAATCACTTCTTTTGAAGCGGAACGCCAAAAAATGTTTGAAAAAGCTCAAAAAGAAACTGATAACATGAAAGCTGTTTTATTAAATGAAGTTCGAGAAGAAATCAATAACTCAAGAAAACGCTGGAAAAATGAGCTCATCGCCGAAAAAAAAGCTTTTGATGTCAATTTACGTAACCTTATTTTAGAACAGTTCAAAATCTTTGCAGATCAATCAATCAAACAAATGGCTGGAATTTCTTTACAGAGTCTGATAGAAGAACAATTTAAACGCAAATTAGCCGCCTTGCCAAGTAAAGAAAAAAAAGCTTTCGCTTCTGCTTTACAACAAACCAAAGTTATTTCTGTACTCTCTGCGGTAAAAATGACGCCCGAACAAAAAAAAGAAATATCTTCATTCCTGTTGTCTGTTCTAAATGTCACAGAAGATATTCATTTCGTGTTTAAAGAGGATCCTTCTCTTTTATCCGGAGTGGAATTGCAAACCGGCGAGCAAGTTATGTCATGGAATATGCGCCAGTATTTGAATCAGTTTGAAACAAACTTAGATGCTGCTATAACCGGCTTGATACAAGAAGAAGAATAAAGGATATAACCATGTTTAAAAAAGCCTCAGAAAAAGCAATGAACGTTATTGAAGCAAGTTCTAAAAAGACAAAAGCAAAACTTAAAAGTCAAGAAGTCAGCGAAATTCAGTCTATTTCCGCTGGAACAGCTATCTTAACCGGTTTATCCGGCGTTAAAATGGATGAAATGCTCCTTTTCCCCGGAAACGTATCCGGATTGGTTCAAACTTTGTCGGAAGATTCGGTCGGCGTCGTTTTTTTAGACAATCCTGATCATCTGAAAGCCGGAGACAAAGCTATCCGAACAAAACGTATTTTAGATATTCCTGTCACGAACGATCTTCTTGGTCGAGTTATAGATCCTGTTGGGAAAGCGTTGGACGGGAAAGGATCTATTTCTTCTAAAGAACGTCGTCCGATAGAAAGAGAAGCTTACGCCATTATGGACAGAGCCCCTGTAGATCAACCTCTTCAAACGGGATTAAAAGCTATAGATTCATTCACTCCCATAGGGAAAGGCCAACGCGAATTAATTTTAGGAGACAGACAAACCGGGAAAACAGCGATAGCTCTTGATACAATTATTAATCAAAAAGAAACCAACGTCATATCAATTTATTGTGCTATCGGCCAACAAGCATCTTCAGTCGCACGTGTTATCGCTGATTTAAAGAAACATGATGTGATGAGAAATTGTATTGTAGTCGTTGCTTCCGGAGAAGATCAAGCAGGAATGCAATATATAGCTCCGTACGCGGCCACAACAATTGGTGAGTTCTTTATGGAACAAGGAAAAGATGTTTTAATTGTATATGATGACTTAACTAACCACGCCAGAGCTTATCGTCAAATGTCTTTGCTTTTACGTCGCCCTCCCGGGAGAGAAGCTTTCCCAGGAGACATTTTTTACATTCATTCACGTCTTTTGGAACGCTCCACGCATCTTGTCAAGAAAAGAGGCGGAGGATCTCTCACCGCATTACCTATTGTTTCGACAGAAGCCGGAAATATATCCGCATATATTCCAACGAACATTATTTCAATTACAGACGGTCAAATTTATTTATCGGCTTCTTTATTTCAAAAAGGGATAATGCCCGCCATAGACACGGGAAGATCCGTATCTCGTGTTGGAGGAGACGCTCAACTGCCGGCATATCGTTCTTTGGTCGGTCCATTGAAACTCTTTTACTCGCAATTTGAAGAATTAGAATCATTTTCTAAGTTTGGAACGCAAATGGATTCGGAGACGCTTGAACGCCTCAATCGAGGGCGAGCCATCCGAACAGTTATGGAACAACGGCAGTTCAAACCTATGAAAGTAACCGATCAAATTGCGATTTTAATGGCTACCAACGAAGGGTTGCTGGATGGGTTAGATAAAGAAAGAAATATAAAAGCTCAAGAAATTATCTCTTCTCTTATGAATACAGACTTTAAAAAACTGACGCAAAAAATCTTACAATGCCAAAAAATAGATGATGAAACAAAACAAAAAATGTTGTCATCCTTTAAACAGGCTTTAAAACGAGAAAAGGTTCTTTAAATATGTCCATGGAAGCCCTTTCAAAACGAATAAAAACAACGCAAGATTTACGCAATATCGTAAGTACAATGAAATCTCTATCTTCCGTCAGCATCTTACAATATGAACAAGCACAAAAATCTTTAATAGAATATACAAAAACAATTCAAAGCGCTTTCCATGCACTTATCAGAAATAATGCCATTATCATCCCAAAGACAAAAAAAGAAAACTCCTTTCCCGGAGCAATCGCTATTATAATCGGCTCAGATAATGGATTAGTCGGACGATTTAATAAAGAAATCATACAACAGGCTGCACTTTATCTAAAAGAAAATAATTTTTCGGTTGAAAGAACTGTTTTTATTACAGTCGGGAAACGAGTGGCTGCATTAGCAGAACAATCTCATTTTAATCTATTTGCAAAATATGCTGTTTCAAACTCCATTAAAGCTATTAACAGTATCGCCTCAACCGTTATCGTTCGTATGCAGGAAGCAATGGAAAAAAACAAAGCGACTCGTGTTTTATTATTTTATCATCAGCGGTTAGCAAATCAACCGACTCGAATTGAAAGCCTCTCTTTGCTTCCATTCGAATTAGAACAATATAAACGGTTTAAAAGTAAGCCTTGGGCAACAAATAACATCCCTTTAATTACCTTAAATCCCCCTGTTTTACTTTCTAAACTAATCCAAGAGTATTTAATGGTTCTTCTTTCCGGCGCAATCACAATGTCTTTAGCCGCGGAACATTACGCTCGTATGATTAACATGCAAAATGCCGAAAAAAATATTGATGAGAGTTTAGAAAAAATGAACTCAGAGTATCAACAAAAAAGACAAGAGGCCATCACAGAAGAACTTATTGACGTCGTTTCCGGTTCTGAAGCCTTACAAATAAAAAAGTTAAAAAAAGGTTAAAAAAAATATTGACAGAAATAGAAACATATGTTACTGTAACAACATGTAGCATTGAATTGCTACTTACATGGATTTATCTCCCTTATAAAAAAAGTCCATGCACTGTGAAAAGAAGGGCTTTTTCTCCTCCCCCCTTGCCCTTCTGATGAAAGCCCTCGCAATGAGGGCTTTTTTATTGCATTTTTTCACAAATAAAGTATGCTACGTTATATTAAGGAGTTCTTTATATGTCCAAAACAGTTATCATAGGCTTAAGCGGCGGAGTTGATTCTTCTTTGGCAGCTCTTTTATTAAAAGAACAAAACTATCATGTTATTGGAGTCTGCATGTCCATTTACAACCCCGAGATACCGAATCTTCGGCCGGCTCAAAATGCTTGTTACGGTTCAGAAGAAAAACAAGATATTAAAGAAATCCAATCTCTTGGAGAAAAAATAGGGATAAAAACCTATACATTTGACTGTTCAGAAGACTACAAACAGCTTGTTTTCTCTTATTTCAAAAGAGAATATCAAGAAGGGCGAACTCCTAATCCATGCATAAAATGCAATTCGTTAATGAAGTTCGGATTATTGAGGCAAAAAGCTCAAGAAGCTGGAATTATGTATGATTATTTCGCCACAGGTCATTATGCGCGGATTGAAAAAGATCCTCAAAGCGGTCGCTTTTTACTCAAAAAAGGGATTGATGAGAAGAAAGACCAAAGTTATTTTCTTTATCGATTAACGCAAGAACAATTAGCAAATACTCTTTTCCCACTTGGTCATCTTACGAAAGATCAAACTCGAGAACTTGCGAAACAAAAAGGTCTCAGTGTATACGCCAAACCCGACAGTCAAGATTTTTATTCCGGAAATTATACTGATTTACTTCAATTAACACCGAAAGAAGGTCTTATTAAACACATAAATGGTCGGATTTTAGGGAAACACAATGGATATTGGCATTATACCATTGGACAGCGCAAAGGATTAGGCGTTTCCTTCCATGAGCCTTTGTTTGTTTTAGATATAGATGCTCAACATAATGTCATTTACGTTGGCAATAAAAGTGACGCCCAAAGCAAAGATGTTTTTGTTTCAGATTTAACCTGGATTGCTTTTGAAGAACCCCCTACCAAACCATTCAGAGCTTTAGCAAAACAAAGATCCACCTCTTCTGCTTCTGCTGTAACGATAGAACCTATCGATAATGGTTTGCATATTATTTATGATGAGCCCCAAAAACCTTTTACTCCAGGTCAATCATTAGTTTTATATCAAAATGATATTGTTTTGGGCGGAGGGATAATAACAAAAAAAACGATATAAAAATAACTTTTATAAACAAATCCTTGCATTTATCGAAAAATTGGTATATGAAGAAGACACCTTTTAACAGGTCTGTCTTTTACCACCCCTGGAGGAATTAGGCAGTAATATTAACATAAGGATAAAAAAAAATGGTAAATATAATTGAAATTAAAGCAATAAAACGAGAAAAGGCTGGTAAGGGGGCCTCCCGTGCTATTCGTCGCACAGGGTATGTTCCTACGGTCGTCTATGGCGATAAAAAAGCACCCGTTTTATGTTCAATCGAAGAAAAGATTCTCACAACGCTCCTTAATAAAACCGGTTTTTGGACACATCAATTTGAAATAGACGTTGATGGGGAAAAGTCCCGTACAGTTTGTCAGGATATCCAATTCCATCCGGTTTCTGATCGCCCTATTCATGCCGATTTTTTGCGCATTTCCAAAAATGCAAAATTGGTTATGGATATTCCTTTGCGATTCATTCATGAAGATGTCGCTCCAGGCATCAAAGACGGCGGCGTTTTAAATGTTGTTCATCGATCTTTAGAAGTATCTTGCTCTCCTGATAACATCCCAGAATATTTAGAGTTAGATTTATCTGCTTTGTCAATAGGAGATGGATTGACAACAAAAGATATTGTCTTACCTAAAGACGTTAAGCTGGTTGAAGAAGAAGAAATAACCGTTGTAACAATTGCAGAACCTGTCGAAGAGGAAGTAGAAGAGACTTCGACACCGACGGCGGGAGAATCGTCTACAACAGCGGAAGAACCAAAGGCGGAAGAAGAAGGAAAATAATGTTTCTTGTGGTTGGTCTTGGCAATCCGTCAAAGGAATATGCTTTCAACCGCCACAATGTTGGTTTTATGGCGGCGGACATATGTGCCCGTCGCTTTTGTTTTGGGGATTTCAAATATAAACATCACGGCTTGTTAGCGGAAGGGGTAATAGGAAATGAAAAAACATTGATTTTAAAACCCCAAACTTACATGAACTTATCAGGTCAATCTGTTGCTTCTGTTGTCCAATTTTATAAAATCCATCCCGAAAAAATCATCGTCTTTCATGACGATTTAGATTTATCTCCGTTAACCGTACGAGTAAAACAAGGAGGGGGAACCGGCGGACATAATGGTCTAAAAAGTTTGGATTCGGCAATAGGTCCAATGTATTGGAGAGTACGAATAGGAATAGGGCATCCAGGAGATAAAACAAAAGTTTCGAATTATGTACTCTCGGATTTTCCAAAAAAAGAACGTGTTACATTAAATATATTACTTGACAAACTGATAGAATATTTGCCAACATTAATGGTTGGCGATAGAAACGCATATTGTCTAAAAATAGGAGAAAAAAATGGGGTTTAATTGCGGAATTGTTGGTCTTCCGAATGTTGGGAAATCAACCCTTTTTAATGCCTTGACGCAAACAGCTTCGGCACAGGCGGCTAATTACCCTTTCTGCACCATTGATCCCAACATCGGTCGAGTAGCTGTTCCAGACAGCCGCCTAAAAGAATTACAGAAAATAGACACTTCCGAAAAAATCATTCCGACACAACTTGAATTTGTAGATATTGCCGGATTAGTACGCGGAGCTTCTAAAGGGGAAGGATTAGGAAATCAATTTTTAGGGAATATTCGAGAAGTTGATGCAATTATTCATGTTCTGCGTTGTTTTGAAAATGAAGATATTGCACATGTTGAAGGGTCTATTGATCCGATTCGTGACGCTATGACGGTGGAAACGGAACTTATGATAGCAGACTTAGAAAGTTTAGAAAAACGTATCATTCCGTTACAAAAAAAAGCACATGCCGGAGACAAAGAATCAAAACAACTTCTTCCTATCATGGAGATGGCTTTAGAGGTGCTCCAAAAAGGGAGGCCTGCAAGAACCGTTAAGCCATCTGATCCTGACCAACTCAAGTTATTTCAGTCTCTTTTCTTGTTAACAGCCAAACCCGTCTTATATGTGTGCAACGTGGAAGAAGAATCCGCCGCCTCAGGAAATATATACTCATCCGAAGTCATTGAATATGCGAAAAAAGAAAATAATCCGGCTCTTATTATTTCTGCGGAGATAGAATCACAAATCGCCGCTTTATCAGATCCGGAAGAACAAAAAGAATTCTTAAAAACACTTCAGCTTGAAGAAACAGGCTTGAATCAAATCATAAAAGCAGGTTATACTTTATTGGATTTATTAACATTTTTCACCTCAGGACCGAAAGAAGCCCGTGCATGGACAGTTCATCAAGGAACTTTAGCACCTCAAGCAGCCGGCGTCATTCATTCTGATTTTGAAAAAGGGTTTATTAGAGCCGAAGTTGTTTCCTATAAAGATTATGTTGACTGTGGAGGAGAAAATAAAGCCAGAGAAATGGGAAAATTAAGAACAGAAGGGAAAGCGTATATTATGCATGATGGAGATGTAGTCCATTTTTTGTTCAATGTTTAAAGAAAGGAAATAAAAATGCCGTTAGCAACATGGCGTGAGAGTATGATGTTAGATTATCCTCCATTGGATGACGAACATAAGGCTTTTTTATATGTTGTTAATCAAGCGTATATGGCTTCACAAGTTGACGACTTTCCCATGATAGAAAAGGTCTTTGAAAAGTGTTATGATTACGCAAGGAATCACTTTTCACACGAAGAAGGAATTATGGAGAGAATTCAATTTCCTGATATAGAAAATCACATGAAAAGCCATCAAGTTTTTATTCACAATGTATCGGAAATGCGCCAACAGTTTGATGTTGCCCCTTCCATAGAGGAAAAAAGAAAAATATCTCAAAAGCTTGCCAACTTCTTAAATGTTTGGTTGCTTGGTCATATTATGAGTAGAGATAAAATCTTAAAACCCTATCTCATTCGAATCAGAAATTTACCTCCTCGTATGAACTTTTAGATTTCTCCGATTAAAAATAACACCTTGACAAATCTTAAATTTTTTGCTACTCTATAAGTAAAGAAAGTAAAAAGGAGTAGTATGATGATACTATATAATCAAAATATTAAAGGAAATAATTTTCCCTCCTCTGCGACACAAACCGCGGATCAAACAAGTACTTCTTTAATACAAACAGACGGATTTGACTTAAAAGAAAATAATAAAACTGCGAAATCTTCTAAGTTCTTAGAAACATTGGCCATCTTATCTAAAGAAGGAGCTATTATTATGGCTGATAAAGCGGCTCACGATCAAACTCAGGCAACCCTTAATACCATCCTCTATATGCGGGAAACTCAAGAAAATGCAAAAAAAGAAACAACTTTAACAAACCAAGATATTTTTAAAACCATCCCGGGACAAGAAGAAAATAAGAATCGTGAAAAATACTATAAAATACAAGAAGAAGAAAATTTTCACAATCAAGCTCGTTTGCGTTATTTAAAAGCTCGTCAGGAAATACTAACCGCTCAAAAGAAACATAATCTCTTTCTTTCCAAAGAACAAACAGATAAATTACTACAGTCTGTAACTTTAGACGCAACAGCAAACCCTTTTTCAAAAGATATGACGGGATTAGAAAAAGCTCTTACGAAGCAGGAAAAACAAATCCGTAAGGAATTATCTCAAGATAATAAAACAGCGGATCAAAATGCGGCTACAATAGATGAATTTTCTAAGAAGATTCGCTTAAAGAATGGTATTACATTACGTATTTCAAAAGGATCTAATCAAGACAAACGGAAAATGGCTTTACTTAACAAAGCTAAATGGAAAGATGCTCCGGCACTAGAAAGTCCTGTAGAAATACTCAAAAAGAAAATAAATAAAAAAGAATCTGAAGAAGGAGTCTTAGCTACAGAGATTTTAAAGAGAAGAATAATAGGATTAGAGTAAGATACATTTTCTGTAATGTAAAAAAGTCACCTAGGAAGGTGACTTTTTAAATTTTTTATAAATATGAATTAATCCAATCCGTTAGGGCTGATTTAGGCATACTTCCCACTTTTTTATCAACGACTTCCCCATTTTTAAACAAAATGAAAGTTGGTATTGTTTGAATTCCGTATTCTGCGGGGGTTTTAGGAGATTCATCAATATCCATTTTAACGACTTTAACATTACTTATTTCATTTGAAATTTCCGTAACCAAGGGCATCATTTGCCGACACGGACCGCACCATGTTGCAAAGAAATCGACCAGAACCAACCCTTTTACATCTAAGACTTCAGCCTTAAAAGTATTATCATTGACTATTTCCATAATTATCTCCTTTTGTTAGAACTTCTTTTTAAATGTAGATTTAAATATCCTCACTGTCAAGAGGCCACCTTGGTCTAGCTTTAAAATCCAACGGAGAAGTCTTTCCATTTTGGAAACGTTCCAATCCGGCCCACGCAATCATAACACCGTTATCCGTACATAGATTCAATGGAGGAGCCGCAAATATCATGTGTTGTTTTTGAGCCAACCTATCAATGGAATTGCGCAACATTGTATTAGCAGCCACACCTCCAGAAACGACTAAATTTTTACCTTCAGGATATTTTTCTTTAAATAAGATTATACCCTTTTGAAGTCTATCTATAATACTTTCCACGGCGGCCTGTTGGAAAGAAGCGGCTAAATCAGCTTTATCTTGTTCTGATAACTCACCCAAGATCTCGATCTGATGACGCACAGCGGTTTTTAATCCAGAAAAAGAGAATAAACAGTCATTTCTTCCTTTCATGGGACGAGGGAAAGTAAACCGTTTTGAATTACCTTTGATAGAAACACGTTCAATATTTGGTCCTCCTGGATATCCTATTTGGAGCATTTTAGCAACTTTATCAAAAGCTTCACCAGCGGAATCATCTATTGTGCTGCCTAGACATACGTACTTACCTGGAGCCTCCACGGCTAATATTTGACAATGCCCCCCCGAAACTAGTAATAACAAATAAGGGAAAGATATATCATTCGTTAATCGAGCCATTAAAGCATGCCCTTCCAAATGATTAATTGCTACAAAGGGTAACTGATGAGACATTGCAATAGCTTTAGCCGTTATCACACCGACAATAACGCCTCCGATTAAGCCGGGGCCTCCTGCAACGGCTATAGCAGATAATTCTTTGAAATCAACCTTAGCTTTCTTAAGAGCCTCCGAAACAATCAAATCTACTTGTTCCAAATGAGCCCTCGCGGCTATTTCCGGAACGACACCTCCAAAAGGTCTGTGTTCTTCAAACTGAGACCATACAACAGATGATAAAATTTCTTTTTTATCACTGACTATGGCGCATGCCGTCTCATCACAACTGGATTCAATTCCCATTATCAACATATTTTTTCCCTTGCCTTAAATAGATTATAAAAGCACCTTCTCCGCCCATATGTGGAGGAGCTTGGACAACTCGGTTGATTTTTTTACGAATTTTAGGAATTTCCGTCCACATTGGAAATTCTTTTCGTAGAACTCCTTTTCCTTTCATCCCTTTACCGGTGATTATTAAAATTTTTTTTGTTCCTTGCTCTACATGTTTTTCAAGGAATTCCTGAAAAGCTGTAAAGGCTTCTTGAAGAGTAAATAAATGTAAATCAAGTTGAGACGATAAAGCAGAATCTTTTTTAAAAGACATTCTATGCCTAACAAACCGTTTAAATAAGCTTTTTTTTCGTTTTAAAGGAGACACTGTTTGAATAAAATCATTCCAAACATCTAAATCATCGGTTTTCATCACTCATCAAGATGCCGGAGGCGTCTTTCCCTTTGGCCATAATAAATAATAACTCCCCTTACTTTTCATTCTACCAGCTTTTTGGAAAGCCTCTTCTCCATAGCCCCAAAAGAAATCTGCACGAATAGATCCTTTAATTGCTGTTCCGATATCTTGAGCCACAACTAATTTCTGGATTTTAGAACCATCCGGATCCGTCGTATTCAAAAATATAGGAGTATGAAGAGGGATGTATTTTGTATCCACGGCAATACTACGTTGAGGGGTTAAAGAAACTCCGGCAGCACCTATTGGTCCATCAGATTCTGGTAAAATTCGAAAGAAAATAAATCTAGGATTTTGATCCATTAATAGTTTAGCTTTTTCTGGATTTTTCTTTAACCATTTACGAATATGCGGCATAGAAGCCTTCCCCGGTTCCAATAATCCTTCTTTAGCCATAATCGACCCTATTCCTATAAATTCATGTCCATTATTTCCGGCATATCCGACATGAATAATCCCTTTTTCCGTTTCAATACGCCCGGATCCTTGAATATGTAAAATAAAGGCGTCAACAGGATCATCAACCCATAACAAAACAGGGGCCTGCATTTGTTCGAAATCCATCCGTTTGAAATAAGGGATCATTTGTCCATTTTCAACACGTCCTATAAGTTGTTGCTTATCTGACTGGACATGGAAGTTTTTTAAATCGAGCCGAACTAAATCTGTCGGCATCCCATAAATAGGTGTTTGATATATATCATCTTTTTGGGAAGAACCTTTTAAAGATGCCTCATAATACCCTGTAAAAGTTCCTTCTTCACGCCCATCTGACAAAACAAGATATGCGTCCAAATTTTTTTCCAAATATCTTTTTACTTTTTTCGAAGAACCCTGAAAATCCTGAAAGTTTAACCCCTGACAAAAGTCTTTCCAATCCGATTTTGGATTTTGACAACTTTTCGTCAACGCAGGGAGAACTTCAGAAAAATCATCTGAAGCCCAACCTGGAATTTTATAAATAGAAATCGGTTTTAAATCAAATTCTTTAAATTGTTCATTATTGCTTGAACATGCTGCCAGACATCCGAACAGGCATATCCCAAACAATTTTAAAAACAAATCAGGCATTTAACGCCTCGCTTTTAGTCGCAGAGACAACCCAAGAATTTTTACTTTTGTTTTCTTTTTGGAAAGTCCATACATCATGTACTTTCCCAATGAAAATAGAATCCCCTTCTATAACAGCTCCTGTTTTATCACACAAAGCATTTGTTTGTTCTGTTACAAAATCAACAGTCACTGTCTTTGGATTCTTCTCATCCGAACGTGTCAGTATTTTGCAAGAAACAAAAGAAATTAAAGAGAATTCCATTTTTTGCTCTTTAAGCTTTCGTTCTTCTATCGCAGCTATAAACTTATCATACACACGTGGAGATAAAAGCGTTTTCAAAGTGTCTTCTTGTCCTTGAGCAAACGCATCAACAACAGCATTAAAAGCCATTTTTGCTCCAATAAGAAAATCCTCCTCATTAAAATCCCCTTGATTTTTTTTCTCGGGCTGAGAAGCTTTCTTTTCAGAAATAAGCGTCATTTCCAAAACATCTCCTGTTTTATTCGAGACAAAGCGAATTTTTTCTCCTTTTGGCTCTTGTCCTAAAACAGAAATTAATTTTGATACAACCAAAAAAACAAGTATTGTTAATAAAATCCATTCTAAATGCATCTTTTTCCCTTTTCCATATTCATTATAAAGATAACAATTATTTTCACAAAAGTATAGATTTTTTTATAAAAATCTTTTTTTTTATCTTTAAATAGGTTATATAAGATACGTAAAGGTATAATATCAATAAAAAGGATAAAAAAATGACAGAACAACAAAAAACACCTAACTTGCAAATTAATGCTCAATATGTTAAAGACTTCTCCTTTGAAGCCCCTAAAATGCCTTTTATATTATCACAATTAACAGAAGCGCCTCATATTAACATTAACATTGACATTAATGCCTCTGTTATTAATAAAGAACAAAATTTATATGCTGTTGACCTAATTGTTAAGGCTCAAGCAAAAGCAAAAGAAGAAATCGCTTTCATTTGCGAGCTAACTTACGGTGCTTTAGCCACCTTAAATTTACCGGAAGAACATATTAAACCAGTTCTCTTAATAGAAATTCCTCATTTATTATTCCCTTTTGTCAGGAATTTAATTGCTTCAACGACAAGAGAATCTGGCTTACCGACTTTGTCTTTAAATCCAATTGATTTTTCTGCTCTTTACAGAGAACGCCTTGCGAAGGAAGAGAAAGAGGCCAAAAAATCAGATAAAAAAGAAGAAGGGAAAAATTAAAGACTTTTCCGGTTCATTTTTTATTGTTGAAGCATGGCGGCGATTTCAGCTCTTACAACATCTATTCCTATATTCTTTTGAGAGCTCGTTATAATCAGATTAGGATAAGCTGCCGTATGTTTTTTCATAATCATTTCTATAGAATTTATAATTTTAGGAAGTTCTATTTTATTGACTTTATCAGATTTAGTCACAATAATTTGAAAAACAACGGCGGCTTTATCTAACATTGCCATAACATCTTCATCTTTGTTTGTTAATCCTCTGCGAACATCGACCAGCAAAAAAACACGCCGTAAAGTAGGTCTTCCTCGTAAATAGGAAAAAACCAATTCATTCCATCTCTGAACTTGTTTCTCAGGAGCTTTCGCATATCCATATCCAGGTAAATCAACCAAATAAAGTCTTTCAGCCAAATCAAAATAATTAATTTGTTGAGTTCTCCCAGGCGTTGATGATGTTCTTGCTAAATTATATTGCTGCGTTAAGCTATTAATTAAGGTTGACTTCCCGACATTAGATCTTCCTGCGAAAGCGATTTCAAGCCGATCATGTTCCGGAAGCTGATCTAAAAATGCGCATCCGATAACAAATTTACATTCTTGAGAGAATAGCTCTTTCCCAGACTTTAAAAAAGCCTCACTCACCTCACTTTCTCCCATTATTTCACTCCATACTTATTCATAATATAACGCTGTTGAATAATAGACAGTATATTAATCCACGTCCAATAAATAACTAACCCGGAAGCAAACTGTCCTAACATAAAAGTGAAAACAACAGGCATCCATTTTAGAATCATTGCTTGATTTTTATCTGTAATCTGAGGGCCCATTTTCTGTTGTAAAAACATTGTTATGCCCATCAAAATCGGCCAGATTCCTATATTTAAAAAAGTCGGAACATCCCATGGGATAAGTCCAAATAAAGTAAATACAGATGTCGGATCCGGAACTGACAAATCTTGAATCCACCCGAAAAATGGAGCTTGCCTCATCTCAATAGAAACCGATAACACCTTATATAAAGAAAAGAAAATCGGAATTTGAATAAAAACAGGTAAACAACCAGAAGCAGGATTAACTTTTTCTTTACGATAAAGCATCATCATTTCTTGGTTCAATCGCATCTTGTCATTTTGATAGCGTTCTTGAATGTCTTTTAACTTTGGTTGCAATTTTCTCATTTTTGCCATACTCTCATATGACTTAGCAGCTATCGGCAACAACAAAAGCCGAAGCAAAGTCGCAAAAATTAAAATCGCCACCCCCATATTTCCAACAAAATGATTCAAGAAACCCAAAATAATTAAAAACGGCTTTGTCAGGAAATAAAACCATCCGAAATCTATCGCTAGCTCAAACTTTTTAATTCCAAGTTCTTTTTGATAATTCTCTAGTAAGTTCAATTCTTTTGGCCCCGCGAAAAAATATGCGGTGTTAGAAACTTTTTGTCCTCCTGGAACGACGAACGAAGGAGACACAAAATATGCAGAATAAACATCATTCCCCTGAACTTTCTGATAAGAAAAAACATTCGAAACATCTCTTATATTCTGATTAAAAATTAACGCGGAAAGCCAATATTTCTCTGTTAGTCCTATCCATCCCCCTTGAGTTGAAAATCTTTCTTCTCCGTCTTCCTTCAAATCTTTTAACTTAATTTCCTTCAAAGTATCATTCAAAACGCCGACAAACCCTTCATGCACGGTAACAACTTGTGTTTCATTCGGATTTATTTGGACAATAACCCCATCAGCCGTAAAAGTTACGGAATTTACCGTATTATTAGTTATTTCATCTTGAATAGTAAACATATATTTATTATCTAAAGAAATAATTCTTTTAAATTCAATTCCTTGTTGATTGCTCCAGCTCAAAGTCACCGGAGAGTTCGGAGTGAGTTCTTTTTTATCAGCCTTCCATAGTGTTTGATTATTCGGAGCATCAATTCCATTATTTAAACTGGTCATCCCAAAAGCTACATAATACGATGGTGTTAATAAAGATACATCCGGACTACCTTCTTTCAATGATTCCTTAAACTGACGAAGAATCAACTGATCGAAACGGGCCCCTTTTAACCGAATAACGCCTTCCAATGTCTCACTTTTAATAGCGACAATAGGCGAATCGTTTATTTGTTCGACGGGAAGAAGATTATTTCCCGATGCCTGTTGAGAGACCTCTTGTGATACATAAGTCTTCTGTTCATACGACGTTGTGTTTTCATATATAGGATCTTTTGGGAAAATCCATTCGATAACAAGTAATGTGAGTAAAGACAAAACTATAGCGGCCGCTAAATTTTTTATATCATTTTTATCCATTTATTATTCCTTATATTTTTTAAAAACCTCCGGAACCGGATCATATCCAGATCCTCCCCAAGGATGACATCTTAAGATTCTTTTGCAACTTAACAGAATTCCTTTAAAAAATCCATGTTTTTGAATAGCTATTTTCGCATACTGCGAGCAAGTGGGGCGAAAACGACAGCAAGGGACCTTGAAAGGAGAAAGAATCACTTGATATAAAGAAATAAAAAAAATACCCACCCACCCTAAAAATTTCATAGAAGAATCCTTTAAACAGAATGAACTGCCTCATGCAAATCCTGCACAAGCTCATCAAAAGAACGCATGAGTGTCCGAGATCTACCTATTATGACATAATCACAGCCTTTTTGCCCTATTTCAGGTAAATACAAGCGGACAATTTCTTTCAATCGGCGGCGAATACGATTGCGCTTCACAGCATTTCCAAGTTTTCGGCTTGTTGTGAACCCCACACGTATAAAATCATTGGATTGACTCTCTTGGCTTCGGACAAGAACCTGCAGAATCAACCCTTTTGCCACGAAAGAACGCCCGTTTTCAGCAACATTGACAAACTCTTTATGTTTTTTCAATCGCACAAGGGATTGAACCATAATTGGCTCCCTTTTAAAGCCTTGGACAAAACAATCACGCCGACAAAACTTTACGCCCCTTTTGACGACGGGCATTTAAAACTCTCCGACCCCCGACAGTCGCCATACGGCTTCTAAAACCATGACGGCGAGAGCGAACCAATTGCGAAGGTTGATATGTACGTTTCATGGTTAATACTCCATTTTTAATTAATTCTACAAAGAGCGATTTTTATAAAGCATTTTTCAAAAAATGTCAACTTCTTTTTTTTACTTTAAGAATTCTGACGTTGATTGTAAAGGGATAAAATCAAAGACGGAGTTCTGTTATGTTCGACTTTTCTTATCATTGAATAAATTCTTTTTTCTCTTTCATGCCTTTGTTTTTCAGTTAATGTTGGCATTTTTTCTTTATCCTCTTGATAAGCTAAAATGAACATATCTTCTACAACGCCGCTCACAAGAGCAATCTCCGCTGGTTGAAGGACTAAATGAATAGCTTCTTTCTTTTCTTTTCTTTTTTCCACCTCATCCGGATGCTTTTCCGGGGAATATGTCGCCTGATGTATGGCTCTATGAGAGATATCTCGAGCGATTTTTAACTGCGACATTACATAATATGCGTTATCCAGAATCGACTGAGAATATTCTCCTGATTTTTTCATATTACGATAGACATCCACTGCGACAATAAAATCATAAACGACATCCTCATGATTTTCTATTAAGGTATTCATTTCTCTATTTGTTACAACACCATCTGCAAAAATGCTGTTAACCAAAGAATTTACGGAAGAAACCTCCCGTTTTGAATCATTTACAATATTTCCGTATCTCCCAACGATTGGAAGATCTGATTTCTGTTTTTCATGAAGATTCTTTTCCCTTAGGTCATTTAATTTTTTTTGTTTTTCTGTTTCATCTATATTTCCCATACGACACCCCTTTCTCTAAAGATTCCTTCCTTATTTAGTATTATAAAGGATTCTTAAATAAAAATCAAGGAAGTTTGGTTTCAAATTTCTGAAGTGTTGCGATTCTCCTTTTCTCGTAGAAGTATTCGATATCAAAGAATTAAGACTTTTCTGATTTTATCATTGTTTTTTTGTTTCTTTTATTTTATATATAAGTAAGTTTGAATAAAGAAGGACGAAATGAATAAAATAACGCTCATTTTTTTTAACATTTTCTTATTAGCCGGGTGCTCTCTTCCTATTTATCAAATAGGAGACATGCCCTCAGAAAAAAGGATTTCTGCTATTAAACCCGGAAAACATACGAAAGAGGATGTGACGCGTTTAATTGGAAGCCCCGCCCATATTACTTTATTCCAAGAAGAATCGTGGATATACATAGAATCTAAAGAGCAATTACGAGCCTTTTTATCTCCGATAGAAAAAAGTCGTCAGGTTTTAGTTATTACTTTTGCACCTAATGAGACAGTCTCCCGCATCAATCGATTAAACTTAAACGACGGAATTAAAGTTTCTATTGATTCGGATAAAACAAAATCCTATGGCAAGGATCTGAGCATCTGGGATGAAATGATTGGAAATTTCGGACGTTTTCCAGCTAAAGGAGAACAAAGATAATTATTTCAGATTTAAAGGGACAACGCGTCCGAAGCGAGTCTGAAATTTTTTAGATTTTCTCAATTTGGAGGCTCTAATCTGTATAAGGTCTCCAGAAGTTGTCGTATAACAAATTTCCTTTATAACGGAAGCCTTTTCAATGTGATATGAAAAACGCCCTCTCCCTTTATCTATATTCCATTTTAAGATTTTCATAACATTCTCCTTTTCAACCCCTTTTTTTTCAAGGTTATACCTTGACATAAAAAGAGTCAACCGTTAAAAATATAGACTTTTTCAAAATTATTTCATAGACTATTTCTATGCCAGAATATACTATTGATGATTTTTTAGGAGGATTAGTCCGGCTTAAACAAGAAAAAGACGGATATAGAGCAACCAGTGATTCGGTTTTACTAGCTTCTGCCATACCGGCGCTTCCGCATCAGGAAGTTCTAGATGTCGGTTGTGGGAATGGAGCTGCATGCTTCTGTTTGGCGGCAAGAGTTCCGAATTTATCTTTGACAGGGATTGAAATTCAATCAAGCTTAGGAGCTTTAGCCGTTGAGAACAGTTCTATAAATCATCAACAATTTCATTTAATCACCGCAGATATAAGCACCCCCGTTGCCGAGATTCACCAAAAGACGTTTCATCATGTTATGACGAATCCACCTTATTTCACGGAGAATCCTACTCGTCAAAGCATACAACATGCCATAGCTCACAAAGAAAAATTTCCGCTTTTTGATTGGATTTTATTTTGTTTAAAACATCTTCGTCCCAAAGGAACGTTTACAATTATCCACAGAACAGAAAGACTCCCTGAAATACTAACGATATTAAACAAAAAACTTGGAGGAATTACAGTCATTCCATTTTGGTCGAAACCCGGACAAAAGTCAAAACGTGTTTTAGTTCAAGGGACTTTAGGGACAAAAAAAACATTTATACTTCACCCTGGTTTTATTTTACATAATCCAGACAATTCACGAACTCAAGAGATTGAAGATATTATGCGTTTTGGCAAGCCATTACTTTTTTAGTATAATTAAAGTAATTTCAGATGGCGTCCTTAATCGAAGGGGAAACCCTCCCCATAAACCAGTCCCGGAACTGACATAAAGAATTGTATTTTTGACTTTGTAGACTCCTTTGATGAAACCATTATTAAAATGTCCCACCAACTGATTAAAAGGCCAAAACATTTGACCTCCATGTGTATGCCCCGATAATTGCACATCAACTTTATATTGAGAAAAATCAAGGACTTCCCCAGGATAATGAGCCATGAGAACTCGCGGAGTTTTTTCTTTAACCCCTTGAAAAGTCATTAAAACATTCGGTTCATCCCCCAAAGAAGGGACGCCGCCGATGGCAACGGATTGATCTCCCTCACGAAGAAGAACCGATTGATTGCTCAATACCGAAATTCCCATCTTCTCGAAAGCCTCTGCCCATTGTTTTGCTCCAAAATAATACTCATGATTTCCTAAAACCATATAAATCCCGAACGGAGCTTTTAATTGCCTTAACGGTTCAAGTTTAGGTAATAATTCTTGAGGATAACCATCTATTGTATCTCCTGTAATTAAAACCACATCCGGTTTTAATGTATTTGTCTTATGGACAACTTTCTCCAACCATTCTTGACTAAACCCAGATCCTATATGTAAATCCGACAACTGAGCAATTTTCAAAGGTTCAAAATCTTTAGGAGCTTGATCTATTGTCAGAATGACTTCTTTCACATCTGGAACTTTAAATGTATTCCAAATACCTATAGCTGAGACAACGATACTGATAATAAATAAAGATGCCATAAAATGAGGAATCTCTATATGGAAGAGTAATAAAATCAAACTAGTCACAATCCCCAACATCATGAGAAGAAACAGAATAATAAGCCAAATCTGCAAAAATCCTGTTCCAATCATAAACCATGAAGGTAATTTATAAAAACCTTCTGTTCTGAAGAACATTGAAAAAATAACCATCTTTTGGGAAATAAGTAAAATTAATAATGAAAAAAGAAATTTAAAACCAACCGGTATTTGTAAAGGAACAACAAAAAAATATATCACCGCAAAAGCAATGATGAACATTATAACACTGGCACCTAAGAAAAACATATTTATCTCCTTTTCAAGTTTTATATAAAACAAGCTTTTTTTAAAAGCAAGAAAATCTTGTAAAAAAAAGTAATTTATGTTAAACAATCCCCCATGATTGATATGAATGATATAACAGTTCAAATTGGATCTAAAGTTTTATTAGAACATGCAACGGCTCATATTTCGAGCAAACAAAAAGTAGGTTTAATTGGAGCAAACGGTTGCGGGAAGACCACTCTTTTTAAAGTTATCAAAGGAGAAATTGGAACTCTGACCGGAGAAGTTTCTTTTCCTACGGGGTATAAGGTTGTCTCTGTTTTACAAGAAATTACAGAACCCCGCCTTCCCATTATTGATTTTGTTTTACGCCAAGATAAAGAACGCACTTTTTTATTACAATCTTTACAAAAAGCTGCCGAGACAGAAATCGCCGATATTCACGAACGTTTAAGAGCAATCAATGCTTCTTGCGCTCAAGCACGAGCTATGAGCATTTTAACCGGTCTTGGTTTTAAACAAACAGATATGAATAGGCTTTTATCCGAATTCTCCGGAGGCTGGCAAATGCGTGTTGCATTAGCCGCTGCTTTATTTACGCCTTCTGATATTTTATTATTAGACGAGCCTACAAATCATTTGGACTTAGAAGCTTCTATATGGCTAGAGAACCACTTAAAAAGCTATCAAGGAACTCTTTTACTCATCAGTCATGATAAACATATTTTAAATGCTCTTTGTGATCATATTTTACATTTTCATGATAAAACGCTCACTTTTTATAATGGGAATTACAATATTTTTGAACGGACGCATGAGGAACAACAAAAAATGCTTGCACGGTCAATCAAAAAGCAAGAAGAACAAAGAGCTCACTTACAATCATTCATTGACCGTTTCCGTTATAAATCAACAAAAGCGAAACAAGCTCAAAGTCGCCTTAAAATGCTTCAAAAGATGAGTTCTCTTCCTTCCGTTGAAGGAAAATTATTCTCTTATTTTTCTTTTCCTCAACCAAAGACATTACCTTCTCCCCTTATAACCTTAGAAAATGTCTCTGTTGGATATACGGATGTACCTGTTTTAAAAGATTTAAATTTACAAATTGATGCTGATGATAGAATTGCTCTGTTAGGGGCAAACGGGAATGGGAAGTCCACATTGGCGAAGCTCCTCGCCGGTCGTCTAAAGGCCATGTCTGGAATAATCAAACAATCAAAAAAAGGACAGTGCAGCTACTTCGCACAACACCAAACAGAAGAATTACCTATTCACAAATCAGCTTTAGACGTTATCCATGATCTACTTCCCGAGGCTTCTGAGACAAAATGCCGTAATCATTTGGCAATGTTCGGATTAAATCAAGAAAAAGCATTAACCTGTATTCAAAATTTATCCGGCGGAGAGAAATCTCGTTTATTATTTGCTTGTATGACCTGCCATTCACCATCTTTTCTTATACTGGATGAACCGACAAATCATTTAGACATTCAAGGGAGAGAAGCTTTGATAGATGCTCTAAACTCCTATCAAGGGGCTGTTTTACTTATCACGCACGATATAACACTCATTCAACTGGTTTGCGAAAGATTGTGGCTTGTAAAAGATAACTCTTGCAAAATCTATGACGGAGATTTAGATGATTATAAAAATTTATTATTAGAAACGAATAAACACAAGCCCGACTTAAAAGAAGATTTTTCTTTTTCAAAGAAAGAAGAGCGCCGGAAAAAAGCGCATATTCGACTTCAAACAGCCCCTATAAGAAAAGAAATTACCTCATTAGAAAAAGAAATCGAAAAATTAACGCTTCAAAAAAAGATTAAAATCACTCGTTTTACATCAACAACAAGCTCGACACAAATCATAAACCTTCAAAAAGATATCCATAAAATACAAAAAGAAATAGAACTATTGGAAAATCGTTGGCTAGACTTATCAGAAAAATTGGAAACATTCAAAGAATAAAATTATATTTCCCTTTGTATATTTCCTTTCACTACAGTTTTAAGTTCATGATGAAAAAAAACGTTTTCAAAAATATCAAGAGCTTGTTTTGATGAATATGTTTTTCCGACAAAATCTATTCTGACAAAATCCGGACGAATTATTTGAGCTTCTTTCATTAAATATAAAGGAGACTCAAAGAACAACATTGTAAGGCAGTCTTTAGATATAATCTGATAGTTTTTCCCTTTTGCATGGATTAAAGATTGTTTTGTTCCCCGATTACAAGACAAACAAGGATTTTCTCTTAAACAATTCGCACTGATGAACAAAGGAGGATCTGTATAAACCGGCAACACAATAGGCAAAGGAGATTGCGCCGCTAAAGTTTTCATATTTTCTAATGTGTCTTCCGGGGAAAAAGTTACTCTGTTTGCGCCCAATTCTTTTGCCATTTGAACAGCTTGAGGATTCATTATATAAATAGAGGAATCAAAAGATAAATCAACCCCCGCCCGAGATAAAACCTCTATCCCCCAAACATTTCCTATTTCCCATTTATAATATCCGCAAGATAAAAGATGTGCGATTTTTGGATAAAATATCTCAACATTCCGACAAACAGTCGGAAGAGACAAGCGTACTTTATTTTTGGGAAGAATTTTTAAATCCTCTTCATTTGTCTCAGGAGATAACGAAATAATAATTTCATCTACTTTGGAAAAATCTATCAAAGATAAAGAAGAGATACAATCTGTTTTAATTATATATTGAAACTTTGAAGAAGATTGTTTTGTTTGAACTTTTGGTAAAGAATGTTTTTTTTGTTTAATTTTAATTTGTTTATACAGTTGTCGTCTTAAGTCATTTAAGAAAGAAACTGGAACAAATAACTGTTCAGGATTATACACTTTTAATTCATTTAAGATGAAAGGAGCCTTATCTGTTTTATCAAAAGCAACGGATACCGCCTGAGATACTTTATCTGGATAAGCCGCTTTTTTAAGATCTAAGTTTGTTAATTCAGCTGTACTTCCTTCTGATACGGCGGTTATTTGTTGAGGGGAAATAATAACCTCAACATTGATCGAATAACGCGGAGCATATAAATTTGGTTTTGGTTTTTTATAAGAATACGCTCCTTTAACAAAAGAGGAAGAAGCTAAATAAACTTTATCGCCCGAACGAATAAAAGGAGCCTTCGGAGGAAGAATAATCTCAACTTTCTGCCCTGCGAAAGCCTTAAAAACGAACTTTCCGTGTACTTTCATTTTCTCAAGAGAAAATCCATACGGTTTTTCCAACCCTTCCACATCAATTTGAATTCCATCATATTTTTCAATGGAATGAGTTGGCGCTATTGTTAGAACCCCTTTTACAACAGAATTAACTTGTCCGATTGGCAATCCTCTGTGCCCGACAAACTCTTTATCGATTACATTTTTATTTTTCCCGTTGAAATGTAATTTTGTCCAAGGTCTTGCAAAAATTTGTTTTAAATTTTCCTCTTTATCTATAAAGTCTTTTTTACCATCCAAAATAGAACGATAATAATCTGTTACTGCGGCGACATACAAAGCATTTTTCTTACGTCCTTCTATTTTTAAAGAAAGTCCTGATAATTTTAATATGTCTTCTCCAAGAGCCAAATCTTTCATTGAAAATAAATGTCTTTCTTTCCCATTTTCCGTTTGAAAATTTTCTCTGCATGGATACAAGCATTTCCCACGATTAGCACTTTTCCCGAACATCAAAGATGAAAAAAGACACAATCCGCTATAAGAATAGCAGAGAGCTCCATGAATAAAGACTTCTATATCAACTCCGCTTTTTTCTTTGATTTCTCTAATTTCATTAAGAGTTAACTCTCTCGCCAAGACAACTCTTTTAAACCCGATTTTTTTTAAAGTAATTGCTCCTTGTAAATTATGAACAGCCATTTGAGTACTAGCATGTAAATTCAGTTCCGGATAACTTTCTTTTACAACTCGCGCAACACCTAAATCCTGAACAATAACAGCATCCGCTTTTGCAAAGGCACATGTATCTAAAATCTCTAATAACGCCGATAATTCCTTTGTTTGTAATATTGTATTGACGGTTACATAAACTTTTCGACCAACAGAATGAGCATATCCTATAAAATCTCCTAAATTGTCCGCATTAAAATTTATTGCAGTTGATCGAGCCGAAAATTTTTGCAATCCTAAATAAACAGCATCGGCACCATAATAAAGCGCCGCATATCCGGCTTCTAAATCTCCTGCGGGGGCTAAAAGCTCTGTTTTCATCACTTATCCTTTAAAAATAGGCTCTAAAACCAAACATCCATTCATTTATACTCTTCCCTTGTTTATGATTCAAGCGATATTCCGTTGCGAAAGCCATATTTTGTACAAAGGAATAAACTAATTCGGCTTTTGCGTTAAACTGATTCAAATAATTATTATACGATAAGATTCTTTCTATTTGTCCGAAAGCTGTTATATCTCCGAGATTTCCAAGGAATCCTCCCGCGACGCTGACACCTAATGCTTGATTATGAGGGATAAAACCTCCATATTTAAAATACGTATTTACAAACCCGAATACATATACAGAAGGAAATAACGCATATGATATTCCAGTTCCGCCGTTTAAGTTATAAACATAACCTTCTTGAAGCGTTTTATTATTTATCTCTCTATTAATTGTTGTTTTAATGTTATATGAAATGGGATGAAACAGCGCGTCCCATGGGGAAATAGATGTAATTTCAACTAATGATAAATCTTGAAAAACAAGCCTCTCACTCTGATTATAATAGCGAAAGACTGTATTTAAGAAGTTAATTTCAGCTCCTTTTAAAAAACCTGTTTTTTTAT
>CALXXA010000048.1 GCA_944392585.1 uncultured Alphaproteobacteria bacterium
ATAAATGATTCTATTTTAAAACGCAATACCTCTTAGAGGTGGTTTGTTAAAAATAAAAAAACTCAAAAAAGACCTGGACAGATAAATCGCTATTTGTTAAACTCTTCATCACAACAGCGTAAAGGAATTAACTATGAATTGGAAATCCTTCTTTCTTTCTTCTGTTTTCTTTTTATCTTCTTCCGCTTGTTACGCCGATTATGCAAAAGGGGTCGAGGCTTTACAGGTAGGTAATTATACTCTGGCGGCTCAAGAGTTGACTAGCGCCGTTGATGAAAACGATCCTAAAGCTCAATATCTCATGGGATATTTGTATTATCAGGGACAAGGGGTTTTTCAAGATGATGAAAAAGCTTTTGAGCTGTTTCGTAAAGCGACAGAGCAGGGGCATGTCGAAGCTCAAACTTTCTTAGGGTTTATGTATGATGCTGGAAGAGGGGTTCTTCAGGACAAAAAAAAGGCGTTTGATCTTTATAAAGCATCGGCCGAGGAAGGAGATATTACCGCAACAATCAACTTAGGTGTTATGTATTATAAAGGAGAAGGTATCCCTCAAAATTATGACAGAGCTTTTGAACTGTTAAATGAAATTGAACATGTTCATTCTCCTGTCCTACAATTATATTTAGGAAATTTATATTTCTATGGGTATGGCGTCAGACAGGATATTAATAAAGCCGTGTCTTATTATATGCGAGCTGCTGCTTTAGGAGATGTCACAGCTCATTATTTCTTAGGATCTATTTATCAACGAGGAAATAATGTTATAAAAAAAGATCCAGCTCAGGCTGTTGCTTTTTATACTTATGCCGCTCAAAAAGGAGATCCAAACGCTCAGTATAATTTGGCAACTATATATGCCGGCGGCGAAAACGGAGAAGTTGATAAAATTCAAGCGTATGCCTGGTTGTTTATGGCTTCTGAACAGAATATGGAAGAAGCAAATGAAGCTTTAGAAAAATTAGAGGATACCATGAGTTTATCAGAAATTTCTAGAGCGAAAAATTACATTTTGGATTTGCAAAAAATCGATCCAAACAAGGTTGTTTCTCCTGTCCCTCCGCTTAGGACAACGTCTATTTACTCAATGCCAAATGGAGTGGGAGTTTTAGAGAGTTCGGAAACTCCTACAAATTCTAGTACAATCAGACGCTCAAAAAGGATGATTAGGCGTCGGTAGCTTTTGAATTAGAGAGGACAATATGAAAAAAATTAAAAATTATTTTAAACGTCTCTTGTCTTTTCATGTGATTGATGTCGTCGGTATAATAACAACGGTCGGTTTAATTGCTATTCAGCCTGATACTCAATCTTTGTTTTATTTATTAGGAAATCCAACTTTTTATTTGATCTTATTGTTGGTAGCTTTCCTCGGAAGGTCCTTGTTTTGGCTCTTGATTTTAAGAGGAGAAACTTTTTATTTGAAACATTCTGTTATAAGTTTCCTTGAAGATTATTTTCGTTTGGTTATCGTTTCTTTATGTGCGATAGGATGTTACTTATTCTTTTTTACGGTGTTGTAAAAAATAGATTTCCTTTTTGTAAAATTTGTTCAAAAGGTGTGCTCCCCGTAAAGGTTTTTTGTTGCATGATTTTATGAACCTTGAAGTTTCTTCCTTGACTTTCTTTGACAAAATCATGAGGAAGTGTTTTTAAATATTCGCGGTATTTCTCATAAAATCCGTTATTTGTCCAAGTATAAGAAATGGGGCTGATAATTATATCGGAAGATATATTTGAAGTCGGATTAATTAAAAAAGTTAATAATTCTTTAAATATGTCTTTAGATAACGGAGAAGCATCAAAATGAAAAGATACTGAAAACAAATCTTGAATTTGAATATTTCCTCGAATGAGCGCTTTATTTAAAGAAGGGACTGTTTGAATGGTTAAAAGAGCATCTAATTCCAAAATATAAGAATTAATTAATAATAAGGTCAATAAAGGTTGTTGGAGCAAGTCTTGATAGGGAATATAGTCTTTTAAGTGCTTTAAAAGAAGAGCCTTTGATGGTTCTTTTTTCAAAATTAAATCAAGTATATTTATTTGAGCATGAATAAATTCTATTTTGTATTTCGTGGGGGTAAGATATCCGAATTTTATTTTATCAATACTTTGAATAAAAGGATATGAAGGAATTGTAGCATTAGAGAGAATAGTTTGTCCTCCAAATAAAGAACGAGATGCTTTTGTATAAGATAACTCTGAAAGTACAGGAAAGGTATATGATAAATCTTTGGATGGAGAAAACGGGTATTTCTTTAATTGGCAAGAAATAAAGACAGTGGAAAAAATCAAAAACATTCCTATCATATAATAAATAAGTTTATTTCTCATGAATGATCTCCGAAGGCATAAAAAAAGAATAGGGAACATTATATTTTTGTTCTATTAAATAACTTGTTTCTTCCCATTCGGAACAGTTTTCCCGGGAGCATTTTTTTTGATCAATAAGAGTAATATGAGCAGCGGGATTCTTTAAAGGAATGCCTGCTTTTTTCTTTTCTTGTATGGAAAAGGGTTGTATTTGTGCTTTTACAAGATACCAGCCGGTTTCAAGAGGAGGCGTTATTTTTAAAGGGAAAGGATAATCTCCCCAACTTATATCTTGATTTTTTTGATTAACATGGAGGATAAATACTCCTTTGACAGGCATTTTTAATAAAGAGGAGGCTACTGCCAGGTGATAGGGAAAATCAATTTTGAATTGATTAAATAAAAAAGCCGGACGATCATAAGGAGGTAACTTTTCCAATAAAGAGTAGATTTCTTTTAAAAAATTTTGTTTTTTAGATAGAGCTTCTTTTTCCAACATAAGTTTATTAAAAGACTTCTCCGGGATAAGTAACCAGGACCCATCAGGTTTTTTCTCTAAATGAAAACTTAAGAAAAAGGCCTTGTTTTGATTGTTTTTGTCTAAAGCTTCAAAAATGATGGTAGAGACGCCGGGACAGATATTTTGAGCATGACTTTTAACAACAGTTATGATATTTTCTAAAGTTTCTTCTTTCCCAAAGAGCGTTTTATTCGAAGAAAAGGCGATAATATGAAATGGTTCGCAAATGTTAAATGCTGGGTAAAGAAGATTTTGAACCTGTGAGGTCATGACGCCAATAAAATCAATAGAAAGATGTTTGTTTTGTTCTATTAAATAATAAGCACTTTGAACTCCAGGACCGGAAGAGAATCTTTTTAAAATAGGAGTCATCAATGGAGTTGAACCGATAAAATAACTATCAGAAAAGTACCCTGAAAGAGAATCACGAACGACTTGAGTCGTATCTAAAATATGAACCTCATGGAACCCTTTTTCCAAACAGCTATCATCAGATATATAAATATACCAGTCAGGCGGAACTTCTATAGGGGATAAATAACGTAATACACATTTTTGATCTTTTGTTTTTATTAAATATTCGTCAAGATTCTGCGCTTCTGAAGCTAAAGAAAATGATGTGAGAATAAAACAGGTGTTCCAGAAAAAAAGAAATAAAAAAAGATACCTTTTCAATTAATTGCCTCCTGCTTATATATTCCCCATAAATCTTTTTTCATTAAATAGCCGCGTATTTTTTGAAAAGAAACTTTACAAAAGTCAGATTCAGGAGAACATTCCTCCAAAGAAACAATAATTTGTCCGTTGATATAAGCAATAGGCTTGGAAGATATGCTTTCTTTTTTATATAAAGTGTGCTGACGGCCTTTAAGCGTCAGAGCCGTCCGCTTCCCGGAAAGCATCTTTTTATGAACCCACCCGGTTGTATTATCAACATCGCGAATTTTCCGCCAATGTTCAAACTCGTCAATGATTTCAACCGGCAATGAAACACGATGATATACCCATTCTATAGGGAATCGTTCTCCTGGGCCTGTTCTTAAGTTAATCTCACTACTATGTAAAGACGCAAAGCGTGGTAAAGAAGTTTGAGCATAAAGAGAAGTATGTGAAAAAACAAAGAAAATGAAAAATAAAAGTCTAGTCATGTTTTTCCTCTTCTTCCGTAGGGGGAGACATGGGAGATGTAAAAATTTTTTTTGTTATTTTATCTAAAAAATTTTCTTTCTTCTTCTCGCCAGATGATGAGGCGGAAGCAGAACTTTCTTGTGAAAGGGCTTCTTCATCTTGAAGGGCGTCTTGAAGGGCGTTTTTTTCCGTAATCGGGCCAATGGCTTCCGGAGTTGTAATCGTTTCATGGGCAATTTCTTCGATATCTGGAGGAATAAAAGGGGAAGTCATAGTTCTTTCCTCAGATAATGATTCAGACGGTGATATATTAAGACGTTTCATATTCGGTTGGGAAGCCTTTTCACCGGAAATAGATTTGTTTTCTTGCTCTTTTCCTTCCGCAGGAGTATCTTTCCCTCGAGAAGTGTGATAATCAATGCTTTTATCCTTTTGATTTTTTATAGAGAGAGATTGTTCCACCTCTTCCCATATAACACGTAATACTGGTGAAAAAACAAGAAGAGCAATAGGTTGACCGCGCCTAATTAAAACACTTTTGTTTCCGGTGTTTTTTAATGTGATGGAAATAGGATTGTGGTTTGAAGAATCAATGGTCATCGGTGCGTTTAAAACAACAATAGGTATCGTCTCTGAAAAAGGGGACAATGAACGAATTTGAGCTTCCATTCCTAATGGTAAAGCGAATTGAAACCCTGTGGGAATGTTTGTAAATTCTCCCGGGGCGATTTTAATCGGTTCGGAAATAGCCGCCGCTAATACCATAGATGTTCCGATTCCATCCTGGTATTTGGGTAAAGGAATATCTAAAGAATCTGGTAACCTTAAAATGGGAATTTTCGGTAACATGAGTTTTATCCTTGCTTGTTAATGGGTGTTTGAATGCCCCATAATTCTTCAATCTCATAAAAAGCACGTGCGTGTGGGTGAAAAATATGAATAATTATATCACCCAAATCTATAATTATCCACTCTCCTGTTCCTTGTTCTCCTTCCGTGCGATAAGGTATTTTTATTTCTTTAAATTTATCTGTGAGTAATCTGGCTAAGGAAAGAACTTGGCGCGTTGAACTTCCTGAAGCGATAATCAAATAATCTGTTAAAGAAGTTTTCTTTTTTAAATCAATAGAAAGAATATCCTGAGCTTTATGTTCATCTAAGAATTTTAAAGTAAAAGCTACCAATTCTTCCGTGGATAGTTTCTTTTGCCGGCGAGAAGAATGTTTTTTTTCTTCTGATACCTTTGAAGAGAGAAGAGAAGAGGGCTTTTTCACCTTTTTTTTAGGAGTTAATCGTGTCATGAGGTTATTCCTTTTTTTGTTTTATTTTTTCAATATAAAAATTTGCGGCATTTAACAATTCTTTTAACCCCGTTCCGGCGATGCCGGAAATAGCATAAATAGTGTCAGAAGTTTCTTTTTGAAGTTCTTTCTTGATTTGTAAAATATCTTCTTTAGTCAGACAATCACATTTATTTAAGGCGATAATTTCCGGTTTTTGTACTAACGACGGACTGTATTTTTTTAATTCCTTTCGAATTGTTTGATAGCTTTTTAAAATGGCCGATTCCGTACCGTCTATAACATGAATTAAAACACAACAACGTTCAATGTGTTTTAAAAATTTTGTACCAAGGCCAACTCCTTCAGAAGCGCCTTCAATTAAACCAGGAATATCCGCAATGAGTATTTCTTTGTTATCAAGCATGGCCACACCTAGGTGCGGATGTAAAGTTGTAAACGGATAATTTGCTATTTTGGGGCGTGCTTTCGTAAGTGCTGTTAATAATGTGGATTTCCCTGCGTTTGGTTGCCCAATAAGGCCTATGTCTGCGATTAACTTTAACCGAAGCCAAATATATAATTCTTCTCCCGGTTCTCCCGGATCCGAACGGCGAGGAGCTTGATTTGTTGAACTTTTAAAAGAATCATTCCCTTTCCCTCCATTGCCGCCTTTTGCAATAACATATGTTTGTCCGTTTCTTGTAAGATCGGTTATAATTACTTTCCCTGTTTCATCCGTAATTTCAGTTCCGACAGGAACTTTTATGATTAAGTTGTTTCCATTGGCTCCTGTGCAGTTATTGCCGGCGCCCGGATGTCCGTTTTCTGCTCTAAAGTGTTGCTGATAGCGAAAGTCTATGAGTGTATTTAAATTCGGAACGGCTTTAATGATTACATCTCCACCTTTCCCTCCTG
>CALXXA010000049.1 GCA_944392585.1 uncultured Alphaproteobacteria bacterium
GGATTTATTTATGAAAACAACTATTTGCGCTAAACCGTCAACAATTACCAAAAATTGGTACTTGATCGACGCAACCGATTTGGTTCTGGGAAGACTCGCCAGCCAGATCGCTAAAATTCTTCGCGGAAAACATAAAACTTGTTTCACTCCTCATATGGACTGCGGAGACTATGTTATCGTTATTAATGCTGAAAAAGTTAAACTGACAGGTAAAAAACTTAATAATAAAGTTTATCATCACCATACAGGTTTCGTCGGCGGAATTAAATCTATTCCCGTCTCTAAATTATTGGAAACGAATCCAGAACAACTCTTGTTTAAAGCTGTACAACGAATGATTTCTCGTAATAAACTCGGACGGACGCAAATGACTAATCTGCGAATCTATTCGGGAAATAATCATCCTCATGCCGCACAAAACCCTACGGTCTTGGATGTCGCCGCTTTAAACTCAAAAAATAAAAGGAGCATTTAATTATGCAAGATTCAGTTAATACTCAAACCTCTCCTAAAAGAGAACCTAAAAAAGATAAATTTGGTCGTTCTTATGCTTCCGGAAGACGAAAAGACGCTGTCGCAAGAGTTTGGCTCTGCTTAGGTAAAGGAAATATCTCTGTTAATGGAAAACAAATGAATGATTATTTTACAAGACCCGTCTTGCAAATGATTATCAATCAACCTTTCGTCGCAACAAATAGAGAAGGGTTGTTCGATGTCGTATGTACCGTTAGAGGTGGAGGCCTTTCCGGTCAGGCAGGGGCTGTACGCCATGGAATCGCTCGTGCTATGGATGCGTTCGAACCATCTCTGCATGCGTCTTTGAAAAAAGCCGGATTCTTAACTCGAGACAGCAGAGCCGTCGAACGGAAAAAATACGGAAAATCTAAAGCACGGAAATCTTATCAGTTCTCTAAACGTTAATCTGACTTCCTTATTGAAAAGCCCTCTTTCTGTTGAGGGCTTTTTTTTTAAAAAAGAGCCCTTGCTTTTTATGTGTTCTCTCTTTATATTACTTTAGACTAACAACAAAAAGGAGTGTCTTATGAATAAAATTATATTAACAATGGTCAGTCTTGCGTTTATTTGTTCTTCTTCCATCGCCTCAGCAGGGTTTACAGGACCGACAACTGTCGAAAAAGTTACCGTTTCTCAAGCTAAAGATATGAAAGACGATACTCACGTCATCCTGCAAGGATATATTGAAACCTCTTTAGGAGATGAGGACTATTTGTTCAAAGATGATACAGGTTCTATTACCGTGGAAATTGATAAAGATGTCTGGCATGGATTGGATATTACTCCAAAAGATAAAATCGAAATTCAAGGGAAAATAGATACTCATTTCTATAAACCTACGGAAATCGACGTTAAACGCGTCTTGTTGGCAAAATAAAATAAAAGCCTCGCAAAATGCGGGGCTTCTTTTTTTATAAACCATCTTTCTTTTTATTCTTTAAAATAACGTTGCGCGGCTATAAGTTCTTCCGGTGTGTTGATATCTGCCGGTGCCGTTTCTAAAAGCTTTACAGAATCAACTATCTTCACGTAAATGCTCATTCCGTTTTCTAACGCACGAAGCTGCTCTAATTTTTCAGTCCTTTCTAAAATACCCTCCGGAAATAAAACAAACTTCTTGAGCGAAGCTGCGTTATATACGTAAATCCCTATATGCCAATATGCTGCGTCAACTCCGTTCACCTCTCTGTGATACGGAATCCCGCTTCTGGAAAAATATAAAGCTCGTCCAGTATCTTCTCCCTCCTTCAATCCCATCGCTATCTTTACAAAAGAAGGATTGTTTATCTCTTCCGCCCGCGTTATCTTTTTCCCTACTGTCACAATGTCTGCTTTCGTCTTTTCCATAAGATTTATAAGATCTAAATTTAATTTAGGATCTACATTAATCCCGTCTCCTTGAAAGTTGACAATCGTGTCATATTTGCTCCCTGTCGGATCTATTTCCTTCAATGCCGCCGCTATCCGATCCGTTCCTGAAGGTAAAGAAGCGTCCGTCAAAATACAAAAAGCTCCAAAGCTTTCTGCGACTTCAATAATCTCTTTGTTCCCAGAGGCTATGTAAACATCTTGCTTCGGATGCACAGATATCGCATGCTCATAAACATGCTGTATCAACGGCTTGCCGTTTATCTTTAATAAAGGCTTGTTCGGTAAACGATTCGATTTTAGTCTCGTAGGAATAATAATAGCTGCTCTCGTCATTGTTCTACTCCTGTTAAAGCATGGCGTATTCTTGTGATTATCTCTTGCTTCTTTTCTTTCTCATACGGAAGACCTTTCTTTCCCCATACCGTCCCCGGCCAAGAAGGATCTGTTTTATAACGACATATAACATGAACATGTAATTGAGGCGTTATATTGCCTATCATCGCTATGTTCGTTTGATCCGGCGAAAATAAATGAAACAGAGCTTTTTCTGCATGGCTCATTTCACTCATTAGTTCTATTCGCTCATCTAATGTCAAATCTGTTATACTTTTCGTGTTTTCTTTTTTTGGCACAAGAAATATCCAAGGATAATCTTTGTTGTCTTCAAGCAAAACAATGCAAAGACCTAAATCACAAATATAATCTTTTTCTTTGAGTGAAGGATGAAGTGTAAAAGTCATTTTTCTTTCCTTATTGCATTTTCGTCATTAAAAAGTCAGGTGTGACACCGTATTTTCTGACTAATTGATTTAACGATGTTTCTTTATGCTCGTCAGCAAAGACGCCGGTCTCTGTGATAAGAACAGTGCGCATTCCTGATTGAAAACCTCCTAAAATGTCTGTGCGAAGAGTATCTCCTACCGCGACAGATCGTTGAGGCGTTGTTGCAGCTTTTTTTAAGGCATATTGATAGATTTCCGGATATGGCTTTCCTATCCAATAAACATAACCACCATGATCTTCATACCATTTAGCCAAAGCTCCTTGTGTAACGTGCTTGAATGAACCGTCAAGAGCATAATAATCCGGGTTCGCACAAATTAAAGGAATATGCCTTTTCAACGCCTTTGACAGATTCGGCAAAAAAGGATCTATCGTTGCAAATTTCTTTTCGTTTTCTTGTAAAGAACCAAGATAAATAACAGAAGCTTCTTGAAAATCAGGCGTAAACCTTTCCATAACGCCGCCCATTAAAAGTTCATTCGGACATCCAATTAAGCTCCATTTTCCTTGAGCTCCTGTTATTTGAGTTAAAAAACCATTGTCCAGTTTATTCTTGAGAATATCTCCGGATGTCGTGATATCTGTGTAGTGAACTCCTTTAATAAAACCAAAAGAAGAATGTTTTTTTATAAAATAAGAAGAAATGGATGTGAGATTAGATAAAATATAAACTTGTTTCCCGCAACGTATCATTTGCTTGCAAATATCTAATGCCGAAGGATAATATGTTTGTCCATCGTATAAAACACCATAAACATCCACGAAAAAACAATCTACGTCTGAAATTTCTTGCAAGGAATTTATGCGGGACAATGACAACATTTATTATATCCTGTTAAGGTTGTTTTTTGATCTTCATATAAATCAAACGCTTTTTTTATTGCTTCAAAAGCTTCTTCTTTCCCCAAGAAACGATCAATACGAACTTCTTTGTTTTCAAGGACTTTATAATCTTCAAAAAAACGACGTAATGTTTTTAAACAATGTTCCGGCAGCTGACAAATATCTGTGTAATGAGAAAACTCCGGATCATCAGCATGAATGGCAATGATTTTGTCGTCTTCTTGCCCTTGATCAATCATCTTCATAACGCCGATGGGACGAGCACGCATAATACACATGGGAACAACAACTTCTTGTCCTAAGACCAAAATGTCAAGAGGATCATTATCACGGCAATACGTTTGAGGAATAAATCCATAATTCGCCGGATAATGAACGGCACTGTATAAAATACGGTCCACACGAAGCAACCCACTTTCTTTGTCTAACTCGTACTTTGTTTTAGAGCCTTTTGGAACCTCAATAATCGCCGAGACAATTTGAGGCGGATTCGTTCCTTTTTCAACGCCATGCCATGGATGCATTTTTTTTGCTCCTTTTTTTTCTATAATTTATTAAGAGTATATATTTTTTTATAAAAAGTAAAGGCTTGTTAATTTTTTTTCTTTATGCTATTTTTTCTTAAGAGTACATAACATATTAAAGGAGGTTTTTATGGTTTTTACACTTGTTGTTGTTGCAGTTTTTGTTGCGTACGTTATTTATTTATACAACAGTCTTGTTGTCGCTCGTCAACGAGTTAAAGAAGGCTGGAGCGATATTGATACTCAATTAAAACGCCGGTATGATTTAATCCCTAATTTAGTTGAAACTGTGAAAGGATATGCGAAACACGAATCTCAAACATTAGAGAGTGTCGTTAACGCACGAAGCGCTGCGATGAGTGCTGCCGGACATGGTCAAGAAAAAGCTAAAGCAGAAAATGCTTTGACAGAGACGTTAAAAAGTCTTTTCGCTCTCGGAGAGTCGTATCCGGATTTAAAAGCCAGTTCTAATTTCTTGGAGTTACAGAGAGAACTTACAGATACGGAAGATAAGATTCAAGCATCTCGCCGCTTTTATAATACAACAGTGTTGGATTTAAATACAAAAATAGAAACGTTTCCTTCTTCTATTGTGGCGAGTTTATTTCATTTCAAACAAGAATCTTTCTTTGAAATGGAAGGTGCGGAACGTGAACAAGCTCAAAAAGCACCTGGTGTTTCTTTCTAAGCGGGAGGCTTTATGGCGGCGATTACGGTTTATGACCATATACGGCAAAATAATATTAAAACATTTTTATTGGCGTTGTTATTCCCGGTTGTATTGACTATTTTAATAGGCGTGGCCTGTTTATTGGCCATTGCTGTTGTACAGGACAAGGAATTCACGTTAAATGGAGTTTATTTACTGTTACGGTGGTTTCCTTCTCTGGAAGAGTATGTAACTTCAGATAATATCTCTTTTTTTGGAGCAATGGGATATCTGACATACGCTGTTATCCCTATTTTTGTTGTCTCTGGTTTTTGGATGATTATTTCTTTGATGACCGGAGATAAAATGATGCTCGGTTTTGCCGGAGCGCAGCCTCTTGAAAAACAAGACAATCCTCAAATTTATCGGCTGGTTGAAAATGTTGCCATCGCCGCGGGGTTGCCTATGCCTAAAGTTTATGTCATAGAGGATTCTTCTTTAAATGCTTTTGCAACAGGATACAGCCCGAAATCAGCGTCTATAGCATTGACAACAGGAATTATTAAAAAGTTGGAACCGTTGGAATTAGAAGGCGTTATTGCTCATGAAATGGCGCACATTGGAAATAGAGACATTCGATTGAATATGCTGATTATTACAGGCTTGGGTATTTTCGCTTTTATTGCGGATTTTATTCGTCTTAATTCCATGTTTAGTTCTTCCAAAAACGAAAAGAACGGTCTTCATATTTTAATGTTTTTTATTATTATCGCGTTATTAATTTTTAATTTTATTTTTGCTCCGTTAATTCATATGGCAATTTCCAGAACAAGAGAATATGCTGCAGATGCAACCGGAGCGTTAATTACACGTAATCCAAAGGCTTTAGCGAGGGCTTTGGAAAAAATCCAAACGGATGCACGCGTAGAAGTTTTAGATAAACAGCCGACAATGGCAACGGCATGTATAGCTGATCCAACGGATCGTGAATATAAAGTTGCGGCAATGTCCGATTTATCTTCAACACATCCTCCGGTGGAAGAGCGCATTAAAAGATTGTTAGCTATGGGATAGTAAAAAAGGGAACAAACTTGTTCCCTGTTTTATTTAGCGGATTTCAGGATTTAATTCTCCTGATTGATAGCGTTTTGCCATATCAGCTAGAGAAATAGGTTTGATTTTTGAAGCTCTTCCGGCTGCTCCAAAAGCTTCGTAACGAGCCTCGCAAATCTTTTGCATGGCGTCCATCGCCGGCTTTAAGTACTTGCGAGGATCAAATTCTTCCGGCTTCTCTGTAAATACCTTGCGAATAGCTCCCGTCATTGCCATTCTTAAGTCAGTGTCTACATTAATTTTACGAACGCCGTGTTTAATCCCTTCTTGAATTTCTTCAACGGGAACACCGTATGTTTGCGGCATTTTTCCTCCATAAGCATTAATAATGTCTTGAAGATCTTGAGGGACAGAAGAAGATCCATGCATGACTAAGTGTGTGTTCGGAAGCTTCGTGTGAATCTTTTTTATCGTATCAATAGATAAAATAGCTCCGTCTGGCTTGCGGGTAAATTTATAAGCTCCATGACTTGTCCCGATTGCAACGGCTAAAGCATCTACATGTGTCTCTTTCACAAACTGAACAGCATCATCCGGATCCGTTAATAACTTGGATTTATCTAAAGTTCCTTCAAACCCATGTCCGTCTTCTTTATCTCCTTTTCCAGTTTCCAGAGAACCAATAACTCCTATTTCCCCTTCAACAGAGATACCTACGGCATGCGCAACGGTAGACACTTTTCTTGTTACATCGGCATTATACGCGTGACTTGCGGGGGTTTTCCCATCAGCCTCCAAAGAACCATCCATCATGACAGAGGTAAATCCGTTCGTCATTGCCGAATAGCAGATTTCAACGGAAGAACCATGATCTTGATGTAAACAAATCGGCATTTCGGGATACATTTCAACGGCTCCAAGCATCAGGTGTTTTAACATAGAATCATGAGCGTATCCGCGAGCTCCTTTTGATGCTTGAATAATGACCGGAGCGTCTACTTTCTTAGCGGCAGCTAAAATCGCTAAAACTTGCTCCATATTGTTGACATTAAAAGCAGGAATCCCATACCCGTATTCGGCTGCGTGATCCAAAAGTTGTCTTAAACTGACCATAGACATAATTATTCTCCTTTATTGTTAATGATGATTTCCTGCCAATTTTTATCGTTTATAAGCAGGTGTTTTGGAATCGGAATGATTCCTTTCCTATAAGCATATACTATGCTAAAAGAAACTTTTTCGCCGTTATATTCTCCTTTTGTTAAAGATTCATTTAAAGCAACAGCGTCTTTTTCAGGAATGTAAAAGCGATGAACGTTTCTTTGCCCTGAAGTATTATCAAAATCTCTTTTGGGACAAAGAGTACCTTCAAACTGAGAGCAATCGGCTTTATTCCAATCAATCTGATACTGTATGTAATGTCCGCTTAATAAATCACGAGGATCATATCCTGTAATGGGAAGAATCACTTCCGGTAAAGTTTCTTTTTGATAATGAAGCTTTATCGTCCACGATAAGAGAATTAAAAAAGGACTGACTAAAAATAAAGAAAATAAATACCTTTTCATGGAAGCCTCTTCTTTTTCAAAGAATGAATAGAAAGATGAATTTTATAAAATACCCACGCAAAGCTTATGATTAAAACACCACAGAAAATTAAACCGGCCCCCGTGAAGTTCAAAGAATAAAAAATCGTCCAATAAAAAGAGAAAAAATAAACGCCTCCCAGTAAAATGTTCGTGTAAAAAGATTTTAAATGATTCGTTATGTAACTGATATATGTCATCATACTAATAAAAGGAAGAATTAAAAAAACGCTCTTTGTAAGAGAAACTCCAGGGTGTTCTTGAAAACCAACGCGAATCAATAGATCTCCTATGAAAAAAGAAGCATAAATACCGATAACAGCCCAAATAAAGAAAGCCCTCGATAATGCAATTTCCGGGTAGATTTTTCGGATATACCATGAACCTGCTGCTAGAGCGGCGAAAAAAGATCCGGCAACGAATGTTCCTGTGTAAGGTATTTGAGACCACTCATTCAAAAAAGGTTCCAGCATGTTCCACAATGGCAATCCGATTAATAAAGCGATTGTCCATATAAAAGGCAAAAACAGATGGCCGCTTAAGACGACGACGGGAAGAGATATTAAAGCCCATATTAGAAAGCTTGCCTCGAAACCGGTTGATAAGTGATATATTTGATGAATTAAACCAATTAATGCTCCAATTGTCAGAAAGGACGCGAATAATAATGTTTCAAATAAATTTTCTTTTTGGTTGAGGAAAGCTTTATATGCACAGCCTAGGATCATTCCCAGCAAACTAAAACAACTGATTAATTTTGTATTATCGGATATATTTTCCCAATTTGCAGAGATTAAAGCTATTAAGCCTAATCCGATGCAAAAAGTTCCTAACAAGATAAAGGCTAAACGAACATTTCCGTTTCCGCGTGTTTGTTCAAACTCCCATATGGCGGCGCTTTGTTTGGAAGTGATTAATTTTGCTTTTTCCCAAATAGCCAGATGTTTATAAAGGCGCATTTTTTTTGTCCTTTACCAATGAGCACGCTACTTCAACAATGTGTTGTGTTGTTATTTTGAAGTGATTAAATAACTGTTCCGCGGGAGCGGAAGATCCGAAGCTTTTCATGGAGATGACGGCGTCGGCATATCGATGCCAGCCGAAGTCTGATAAAGCTTCTATTGCCACTATCGGTGCTGTTCCCAGAATGTGTTCTTGATAAGATTTCGGCTGAATATTGAATAATTCTTGGCAGGGCATGGATATAACGCAGGCATGAATATGTTTTTCTTTTAATTGTTGTTGAGCCTCCAGAGCTAAATGAACTTCTGAACCTGTCGCAATGAGCGTTATATCTCGAGCCTCATTTGTGCCGGATAAAATGTAGGCTCCGTTTGCCGTCTGATTAATCCGAGCGCTTGTTCTTAGAAAAGGTAAATTCTGACGACTTAAAATTAACGCGCAAGGACTTGTTTTATGTTGAAGAGCCGTTTCCCAACTCTCCGCTGTTTCCAAAGCGTCGCAAGGGCGAAAAACTAAAACGTTCGGAGTGGCGCGGAGCATTGCTAATTGTTCTATGGGTTGATGTGTCGGACCATCTTCTCCAACGCCGATGGAATCATGCGTTAAAACATAAATAACATGTTGCTTCATTAAAGCGGATAATCTTAATGCAGGTTTTAAATAATCTGCAAAAACTAAAAAAGTCCCTCCGTACGGAATGAAACCGCCGTGTAAGGCTATTCCGTTCATGATGGCTCCCATAGCATGCTCTCGAATTCCGTAGTTAATATAATTACCTGTAAAGCAATGCGCAGAAATAGATGTATGATCTGTTGTTTTTGTTAAATTGGAAGCACTTAAGTCAGCAGAACCGCCGATTAATTCCGGTATGATGGGAACAATCGTTTGGAGCGCCGTTTGAGATGCTTTTCGTGTGGCCAAGGCAGGTTTTTCTTCTATCAGACTTTCTTTATATTTTTGGAAAACAGAAGGAAAGGAAGAAGGTAATTGAGCATAAATAACGCGGCGGACAAATTCTTCTTTTTGAGAAGAAGCTTGAAACCTTTTTTCCCAATCAAGACGTATTGAAGCCCCTTTTCCCCCGATTTTTCTCCATTGACTTAAAATTTCCGGAGGAATTTCAAAAGCATCGTAAGGCCAATTTAAAAACTTTTTCAAACCTTTTATTTCTTCTTCTCCTAAAGGAGATCCATGAGCCGCAGATGTTCCTGCTTTTGTCGGGGCCCCGTAGCCGATTGTCGTTTTACAGTCAATCAAAGTTGGCGTTTTATGCGTTCGAGCTTGACTTATAGCAGCATGGATTTCATCCGTATTTTGTCCGTCGACAGATAAAACAGTCCATCCGTTGGCTTCAAATCTTTTATGCTGATCTGTTTCAGAGGATAAAGATACTTTCCCGTCAATCGTTGTGTCATTATTATCCCAAAAAACAATGAGCTTGTTGAGTTTGAAATGCCCTGCCAGAGAAATAGCTTCTTCGGAAATTCCCTCCATTAAACACCCGTCTCCGACCATAACATAAGTATAATGATCGACTAAATCTTCGCCGAATTGAGAAGCCAGCATTCTTTCAGATAGAGCCATTCCGACACTCATGGCGATTCCTTGTCCCAAAGGACCGGTTGTCGCTTCCACGCCGGATAAAAGGCCGTATTCCGGATGTCCGGCCATTTTCGAGGAAAATTGTCGAAAATTTTTTAATCCTTCCAATGTCGCATCTTGAAAGCCACTAAGATATAATAAACTGTATAACATCGCGGAAGCGTGTCCGGCCGATAAAATAAACCGATCTCTGTCAGGCCAGCGGGGATTTGTCGCATCAAACTTTAAAAATGATGTCCATAAAACAGTCGCTACATCCGCCATTCCCAAAGGAGCTCCGGGATGTCCGGATTTCGCTTTTTGAACGGCGTCGACAGATAACATACGCACAGCATTCGCCATCATTTTTAAATCAATCATTTTTATCCCCTTTCTTTTTTTTAATATAACGAAATTCTCTTTGGTTTCCAACTTTTTTATTTTGAATTTTTTGCTTTTATAAAACTCTTTAATCTAGCCGAGTAAAAGAAGATAAATAAGGCTTCCATGCTTTTGTGTAAATCTAAAAAAGATAAAAATTTTTTCCTTTTATTCAACAAGTCAGTGTAAACGAGTCATGTTTAAAAATTTATCTTGCCGATGCTTTTTGATGATTTCCGGAGGCATGTTATCAAAAGTCGCCAGATATCTGTCAATAACTTTTCCGACTGTTTCTATCGTCTCTGAGGCATGTCTGTGAGCGCCTCCTAAAGGTTCTTCAATGATTTCATCAATAACTTTAAATTTAAATAAATCCGCCGCCGTTAAATGAAGAGTCTCCGCCGCCGTGGATGCTTTCTTTGCATCTTTCCATAAAATCGAAGCGCAGCCTTCGGGCGATATGACAGAATAAATAGAGTTTTCCAGCATAAGAACGCTGTTGCCGGTTGCAATCGCAATAGCGCCTCCGGAGCCGCCTTCTCCGATAATCGTCGCAATAATCGGAACAGTTAAGCCAAATGAGACCTCCATCGCACTGGCGATGGCTTCGGCCTGGCCTCTTTCTTCCCCCTCCATCCCGGGAAACGCTCCGGCCGTGTCAACAAAGGTTAATACAGGAATTTTAAAATGATCCGCTAATTTCATCAAACGGATTGCTTTACGATATCCTTCCGGTTTTGCCATCCCAAAATTATGTTCTAATCGACTTTGAGTGTCTTTTCCTCTTTCATGCCCAATGATCATCACCGTTCTTCCGTTAAAACGACCTATCCCTCCGATAATAGCTTTGTCGTCCGCAAAATGACGATCTCCTGATAAAGGAACAAAATCTTGAATAAGACCTGTTATATAGTCACTGGTCTGTGGACGAGATTCATGTCGTGCGACTTGTGTTTTTTGCCATGGGGTCAATTTCTTATAAGTCGTTTCCATTTGTTTCCGAAGCTTTTCTTCCAAACGCCGAATTTCATCGGCTATGTTTATTTCCGAAGAGTCTGTCAAGTGTCTTAAAGAATTAATTTTCTCTTCAACTTCAACAATGTTTTTTTCAAAATCTAAAGCTTTCATTTTATTTCCTTTGTATTTTATAATAGTCTTTCAATAAAATACATGGTATCATTGAAAAAGTCCAGTCATTTACATGAAACATTTGTGAAAGAAAAAAATGACTTAGTTTTTTGTCATTTTGATTTATTATCAGAGAGGGGCTTTTTTTATTGTTTGAATAAGGAGAAAAAATGCTTGGATTTGTAACTTTTTTAAGCTTTGCCGTCGGCGCCGCAGTCGTATGGTTTGTTATTTTACTTCAATATATCTGGATCATGGGAGGGTTTCAGCAGGTTATAAAAGGTGATTTAATTAACGTCTTAATCTTTTTGATAGCCTTGTTTTTACCCATCATGATGATTATTTCCGCACTTGCTTTTATTTATATAGCTATGGAAATGAAAAAAAATCAGGTGCTTTTTAAAGATTGGATAGCGTCTGTTAAAAAAGACTTTGTTTCTCATGAAGCCTCTATTCATTCTTTAATCGGACGGCAAATACAAACGGAAATGCAGGAACCTGATAATCAAACATATCCGCTTCCTTTTAAGGAGGTAGATGTTATGACGATTTCTAAAGAAGAACCGATTTCAAAGTATAAAGATATGGAACTGCCGGATCATATGGATTTTCATTTTAAAAGGTAATTTATGAAATTTTTTTTAGTTTGTTTCTTATTTTTGATTCAAACCGCTGCTGCGGAGGCTGTTCATGGCCTTGCCATGCACGGAGATCTTAAATATAAAGCGGATTTTAAAAATTTTGATTATGTTAATCCCGAGGCGCCTAAAAGAGGAATTTTAAAACAGGCGGCATTCGGTTCTTTTGATACGTTTAATCCTTTTTCCATAAAAGGGAATGCTGCACCGGGTATCGGATTTTTATTCGATACTTTGATGGTTGAAAGTTTGGATGAGCCTTTCTCTCAGTACGGGTTGGTGGCGGAGACAGTTGAATTATCTCCCGATAAAAAGTGGATTGCTTTTAATCTTCATCCGAAGGCAAAGTTTCATGATGGATCATCCATTACCGCAGATGATGTCGTGTTTTCTTTTAATGTCTTAAAAGAAAAAGGAATCCCTCAGTATAGATATTATTTCCAAGATGTGGATAAGGTTGAAGCCGTCAATGAAAAACGAGTCTTATTTACTTTTAAATCTTCTGAAAATAAAGAACTTCCTTTAATTTTAGGGCAACTTCCCATTTTAAGCCGACAAGACTGGGCAAATAGAGATTTTACAGAAACGACTCTTATTCCTCCTGTCGGTTCCGGACCTTATCAGGTAGCGGATTTTGAACCGAATAGATTTATCATTTATCGTAGAAATCCTGATTATTGGGCTCAAAATTTACCAGTGAGCAAAGGGCTGTATAATTTTGATGAAATTCGTTACGACTTTTACAGAGATACAACTGTCGCCGTAGAAGCTTTTAAGGCCGGTCATTATGACATCAGACAAGAAAATGAAGCCAAAAAATGGGCAACAGCTTATCAAGATATGACTGCTTTAAAAGATGGACGGGTTATCCAAAAAATTTTTAAACATGGAATGCCCAGCGGAATGCAGGGTTTCGTCTTTAATACAAGAAAGCCTCTTTTTAAAGACAAACGTGTTCGACAAGCTCTTGCGTTGGCTTTTGATTTTAAATGGATAAATGATCACTTGTTCTATGGCGCTTATAAAAGAACAACCAGTTTCTTTGATAATTCCGAATTAGCTTCTCACGGTCTTCCCTCCGAACCGGAAAAAAAATTATTGCAAAAATACAAAGATAAATTAGATGCAGATATTTTTACTCAGGCCATAAGCTTTCCAGATATGGAAAAAGGACAATTACGATATTATCTTATGCAAGCGCTTGATTTGCTCCGCCAAGCCGGATGGACCGTGCAAAAAGGAGCTTTGAAAAATGAAAATCAAGAACCTTTCGAATTTGAAATCTTGTTAGACGCTTCCGGCGCCGCCACATGGGAAAGAGTCGTCTTGCCGTATATGCGTAATTTGAAAAAATTAGGTATCCATGCTTCTGTTCGCGTCATGGACGCCATGCAATATAAACACAAATTAGATACTTTTGATTTTGATATGTTCGTCTTCGTTTGGGGACAATCTTTAAGCCCGGGGAATGAGCAAAGATATTTCTGGGGAACTGAGGCCGCCGATCAAAACGGGAGCTATAATTTCGCAGGAATTAAAAATCCTGTCGTCGATGCGTTAATCGAACAAATCATTAAAGCAAAAAACAGAGAGGATTTGATAACAGCAACGAAAGCTCTGGACAGAGTCTTATTACATGAATGGTATGTCGTCCCTCACTGGTATAGTCCTGAAACCAGAATTATTTATTGGAATAAATTTGATATGCCGAATATTATTCCTTTAAAAGGAGTCTCTTTATCTTCTTGGTGGGCAAAATGATTAAATACTTTTTTAAAAGACTTGCTTTTATTCCTTTAACGTTGTTCGGAATCATGTTGATTAATTTTATCTTCATTCAACTGGCTCCGGGAGGTCCCGTAGAACAAATGATGATGAAATTAGAAAACCAAAATGTTTCCGCAACGGCTAGAATAACTGGAGAAGCTTCCGGAATGATGGAAAAAAGAAATTCTTCTCCCAAATATCAAGGGGCTCAGGGAGTTCGCGAAGATTTAATTCAAGAATTAAAAAAACAATTCGGATTTGATAAACCGGCATATGAACGCTTTTATATCATGATGAAAAATTATTTGCTCTTTGATTTCGGTGAAAGTTTTTATCAGAATAAAAAAGTGGTGGATTTGATTCTGGAAAAAATGCCCGTTTCTATTTCTTTAGGCATTTGGAGCACTTTATTGATTTACTTAATTTCTATTCCTCTCGGTATTCAAAAAGCCGTTAAAGATGGATCTAGATTTGATCTATTGTCCAGTTGGTGGATTATTATCGGATATGCGATCCCTTCTTTTTTATTCGCTATTTTCTTGGTCATTGTTTTCGCCGGAGGACAGTATTTAAATTGGTTTCCTCTCAAAGGGTTGATATCGGATAATTGGGATGATTTATCTGTTCCCATGAAAATTTTAGATTATTTATGGCATATGGTCTTGCCTGTGACAGCTATGGTCGTCGGGGGGTTCGCCGGCTTAACGATGTTAACTAAAAATGCTTTTTTAGATGAAATTAAGAAAAATTATGTCATGACAGCTCGTTCTAAAGGATTATCCGAACGTCAAATTCTCTATAAACATGTTTTTAGAAATGCGATGTTAATTGTTGTCGCAGGATTCCCGGCAACTTTGATTTCTTTGCTTTTTACGGGCTCTGTTTTGATTGAAGTTATCTTTTCTTTGGATGGTTTAGGACTGTTGGGTTTTGAAGCTGTTATAAACAGAGATTTTCCAGTTATTTTCGGAACTCTTTATGTATTTACTTTGTTAGGGTTAATCTTAAATTTAATCAGTGACTTAACATATCATCTTATTGATCCGCGGATTGATTTTGAACGGAGGAGTTTATGACACCGATTAGTCTTCGTCGGCTTTCCTTGTTCAAGGCAAATAAAAGAGCTTTTTACGCAGGTCTTTTATTCGGAGTTCTTTTCTTTATTTCTTTATTCGCAGAGTTTATTGCAAATGATAAACCATTACTCGTTTATTATAAAAATAAAGTTCTTTTCCCGATATTTCAAATGTATACAGATGCGGATTTCGGAGGTATCTTACCAACCGAAGCTGATTATAAAGATGCTTTTACCATTCATGAAATTAATTCTCACGGGTGGATGCTTATGCCGATTATTCCTTTTTCATATGATACGATTAATTATGATTTAAACAGAGCTTCTCCGGCACCTCCCAGCCGCGAAAACTGGCTAGGAACAGATGATCAGGCAAGAGATATTTTAGCTCGTGTCATCTACGGAATAAGAGCATCTGTTCTGTTCGGATTGGTGTTGACATTCGTTTCATCTCTTCTCGGTGTTTTTATGGGAGCCGTTCAAGGATATTTCGGGGGGAAAACAGATTTATTGTTACAAAGATTTATTGAAATATGGGGATCGTTGCCTCAATTATTTATTCTGATCATCTTATTTAGCCTATTTAAGCCCAGTTTTATTACGCTTTTAATCGTTTTGATGCTTTTTAGCTGGCCGACTTTGGTTAGTGTCGTTCGGGCAGAGTTCTTAAAAACAAGAAACATGGACTACGTTAAAGCCGCCAAGATTATGGGTGTGGGAGATTTTCAAATTATTTGGAAGCATATTTTACCAAATGCCTGCGTTTCTGCAATAACGTATATTCCTTTTATTTTATCCGGAGCTGTTGTTTCTTTAACAGCGTTGGATTTTTTAGGTTTTGGATTGCCTCCGGGGGAGCCTTCTTTAGGAGAGTTGGTTCGGCAGGGAAAAGAAAATTTACAAGCTCCGTGGATTGGTTTAACGGCGTTTATTGTTTTATCGCTCTTGCTAACGTGTTTAATTTTCATCGGAGAAGGAGTGCGAGATGCTTTTGATCCTAGAAAGGAGATAAAATGAGTCTTTTAAATGTTTCTCATTTAACTGTTTCTTTTCAAAATAAAAAAGTTGTCAATGATATATCCTTTTATGTAAATAAAGGAGAATGCGTCGCTCTTGTCGGATCCAGCGGTTCAGGAAAATCTGTGACGGCATTATCTATTTTGAGGCTTGTGCAAAATGCACATGTTCAAGGAACAATCCAATTAAATGATATTCATTTGTCGCAGCTCTCGGATAAGCAAATGCAAGCCGTCAGAGGGCGACATATTTCTATGATTTTCCAAGAACCGATGACTTCTTTAAACCCTCTCCATAAAGTGGGAAAGCAAATTAAAGAAGTTATGAAAATTCATTTCCAACAATCTTCAACAAAAACAGTCCTTTCTTTGTTGAACCTAGTTGGATTAAAAAATGCTCGGGAAAAAATAAACGCCTTTCCTCATGAGCTGTCGGGTGGAGAAAGACAAAGAGTTATGATTGCCATGGCGTTGGCAGGAAATCCTGAACTTTTAATAGCGGATGAGCCGACAACTGCTTTAGATGTTTCCATCCAAAAGCAAATTTTAGATTTGTTAAAATCTCTTCAAAAAAAATTAAATCTATCTATTTTATTTATCTCTCATGATGTTCGGGTTGTTTCTTATATGGCAGAGAGACGTTATTTCATGAAAGAAGGGAAAATAGTTCCTTCTTTGCCGACTTTTTCTTTTGAGACTTCTTTCCAACAGGCTAATCAAGAGGCTCCTGTTGTTTTGTCTTTAAGGAATGTCTCTGTTTTTTATCGGAAATTTCAAGCGTTGTCTCAAATTTCCTTTGATGTTCGAAAAGGAGAAACTTTAGGTGTTGTCGGAGAAAGTGGATCTGGAAAGTCTACTTTAGCTCAGGCAGTTTTAAGATTGATTCCTTCTTCGGGAACAATTTTGGTTCACGGAAGAAATTGGGCAGAATTGTCTCAAAAAGATCTTCGACGAGAAAGAGCTTCCGTTGGCTTTGTTTTTCAAGATCCGTTTTCTTCTTTAAATCCTCGTTTTTGTATCAGAGAAATTATTGAAGAAGGCTTAAAATTATTAAAAATCTCTCCATTCTCCCGGAATAAATTAATTTTAAATACGCTCCGAAAAGTCAACTTGGAAAAAGATATTTTAAATAGATATCCTCATGAACTATCCGGCGGACAGCGGCAAAGAGTCGCCTTTGCCAGAGCCTTTATTTTAAAACCCAAGATTTTAATTATGGATGAGCCAACGAGCGCATTGGATGTTGAAAATCAATATAAATTATTAGAACTCTTGAAAAGTGTTCAAAAAGAAGATAAAATAACTTATCTGTTTATCACTCACGACATGAATGTCATAAAACAGATGGCAAGCCATGTCGGAGTGTTAAAAGAAGGGCGGTTAGTGGAAGTCGGACCTGTTCAATCTGTTTTTGAGCATCCACAACAAATATATACACGGGTGTTGATTCAATCAGCGCTTTTGGAGAGGAAAAATGAATGTTAGATAAAGTTCTTTTATTACAAACTTACAGATCTTATGTAAACGCTATTGTCATCGGTGCTTTTCTGTTGATAGGGTTTAGTTTGTATTTTGCTTTTAAAAGACCTAATTTCCTGGAACCAGGCGTTCATACGTTGAATGAAAAAGAAATTATCGAAATAAATTCTTTACCTCAGATTAAATCTCTGGAAAATAGAAAAGGCGACGCCATTTTAATTATTCCTTCCGAAGAGGCCGTTCATTTTTTAAATGGAAACGCTATTTTAAAAGCAGTTTTGAATAAGGTTTCTCCTTGGGTCGATAGAGGAATCCTTCTTATCTCGAAGACACCTAAAGAAAATAAGTTCTCTGATAAAAAACTCCAAAAGATATTTGAAAAGTATATTTCCAATATCAGTATATATGTCCGACCAACAAAACAATATTTTGTCGTGAATGTCCGAAATACATCTTCTCAGGTCGCCTCGCAAGTAGAGCTTTTTTTAAGAGAAGTTTCGCCTTTGAAATAAGATCTCTTGATTTTTATTTAAGTTTCTTGTATAAGAATATATGATGATGAAATTAATTTATAAACACTTTTTTCTTATTCGAATTCGTGGCTGATGCCGCGAGTGTTCTTTCTTTATTCATTTTATTATTAAAACTTGTCACATATACGGAAAATAGAGGGAAAAATGTCCGATAAACAAAAATATTATCCAGAATTAAATACACAAGCCGATTTCCCAAGTCAAGAATTGGAAATTTTAAAATTTTGGAATGAAAATGATACTTTTGAGAAGTCTGTGAAAAATCGTGAAGGAGCAGATGAGTTCGTTTTTTACGACGGACCTCCTTTCGCAAACGGAACGCCTCATTACGGTCATATTATGGTTTCTTATGTCAAAGATGTCGTCGCAAGATATCAGACAATGCGAGGCAAAAAAGTAGAACGACGCTTGGGATGGGATTGTCATGGTCTCCCCGCTGAAATGTCTGCCGAAAAACAATTAGGAGTTTCTGGACGAAAACAAATTGAATTGTTCGGGGTAGAAAAATTTAATGCTTTTTGTCGTCAAGATGTTCTAAAATACTCTCATATTTGGACCGATATGTTTCGGCGCATCGGAAGATGGGTTGATTTTAATCACGACTATAAAACAATGGATTTACCTTTTATGGAATCTGTTATCCATAATTTTAAAAGTCTTTATGATAAAGGGCTTATTTATGAGGACTTTCGTGTCTTACCTTACTCTTGGGCCGCGGAAACGCCTTTGTCTAACTTTGAAGTCAATCAAGGCTATAAAGATAAAACAGATACCGCCGTTACGGTCTTGTTTCAATTGGAAGACGGTCGTTATTTACTTGTTTGGACAACAACTCCGTGGACGTTACCGTCTAATTTAATGATTGCGGTCGGAGAAGATATTGATTATTCCGTTATGCAAGAGGGAAAAGAGCAATATATTTTAGCAACCGCTTTGAAAGATAAATATAAACAGCAGTTGGCTCATGCAACCGAGGTAGCTGTTATCAAAGGAAAAGAATTAGTCGGAATGTCTTATAAGCCAATGTTTTTGTATTTTGAGACTTTAAAAGAAAAAGGTGCTTTTAAAGTATTGGCTGGAAATTTTGTCTCAACGGAAGATGGAACGGGAATTGTCCATATTGCTCCGGGTTTTGGGCAAGACGACTTTGATGTTTGTAGAGCCTATAACCCTGAATTTCCTATTGTTTGTCCGGTGGATGAAGCCGGAAAATTTACCGAGGAAGTTCCTGATTATGCAGGAAAACAGGTCTTTGATGTGAATGAGCTTGTTTTATCTAGGCTAAAAGATGAACGAAAGTTGGTAAAAAAAGAACAATACACACATAGTTATCCGTTTTGTTGGAGAACTGATACGCCTTTGATTTATAAAGCTATGTCCAGTTGGTTTGTGAAAGTTTCTGATTTTAACGATGAAATGGTTCATTTAAATCAACAAATTTCTTGGATCCCAGAACATGTGAAAGAAGGGCGTTTCGGTAAATGGTTGGAAGGGGCCAGAGATTGGTCTATTTCCAGGAATCGTTTTTGGGGAACTCCAATCCCCGTTTGGAAATCGGATAATCCAAAATATCCGAGAGTGGATGTTTTCGGCTCTATTTCGGAAATTAAAGAAAAAACAGGGGTTGATGTAAAAGACTTACATAAGCCGTTTATTGATGAAATCGTTTATCCAAATCCAGATGATCCAACAGGACAATCCATGATGCGACGTGTCGGAGATGTTTTTGATTGTTGGTTCGAATCTGGTTCAATGCCTTATGGACAAGTCCATTATCCTTTTGAAAACAAACAATGGTTCGAAAACCATTTTCCGGCAGATTTTATCGTGGAAGCTATGGATCAAACAAGAGGATGGTTTTATACATTAACGGTTTTGTCCACGGCTCTGCATCATAAACCAGCGTTCAAAAACTGTGTCTGTACTGGATTATTAATGGCTGAAAATGGCCAAAAATTGTCTAAAAAACTTAAAAATTATCCTGATCCGAATAATATCTTGAATACAATGGGATCTGATGCCTTAAGGTGGTTTTTAATTTCTTCTCCCGTCTTAAGAGGCGGAAATGTCTCGGTGGATAGAGATGGCAAGGAAATCTCAAAAGCGGCTCGTAAAGCGCTTATTCCTTTTTGGAATGCTTTTTATTTCTTTTGCTTGTACGCCAACGCAGAAGGTGTTCAAGGACACATGACCGTGTCATCTTCGGATATTTTGGATAAGTATATTTTATCTAAATTAAAAGCTCTTGTAGAAAACGTGACTAAGTCAATGGATGCTTATGACATGATGACAGCTTGTCAGGAAAGCGCAGAATTTTTAGATATATTGAACAATTGGTACATTCGTCGAACCAGAGCCAGATTCTGGGATGGAACTGATAAAAATGCTTTTGATACTCTTTATACCGTGTTGGTCATGTTAAGTCAAATTTTAGCCCCTTTAATGCCTTTTATGGCAGAGGTCGTTTATAAGGCTTTGACAGGAAAAGAATCCGTCCACTTAACGGATTGGGTTTCCGCCGACAAATTGACGCAAGATAAAGATTTGGTTCAACAAATGGATCTCGTCCGGGCCGTTTGCTCTACGGCTAAAGCTGTCCGCGAAGAAAAAAAATTAAGAAACAGATTACCGTTGGCTTCTATGACCGTCGCCGGAGATCAAGTTCATGCTTTAAGACCTTTCGTGGATATTATTAAAGATGAAATTAATGTTAAAGATGTCGGGTTGGTTCAAGATATTGATCTTTTAGCGACTCATTTCCTTTATTTAAAAACACCTTTAATCGGGAAGCGGTTGAGCCCTTACATGAAAGATATTATGACTGCTTCTAAAACAGATAATTGGTCTGTTCGAGAGGATGGGACCTTGTTTATCGCCGGACAAGTCTTGAATGCGGAAGAGTTTGAATTAAGACTTATTTTAAAAAAAGGAATAGATGGGATGGCTTTGCCTGATAACACCGCAGTTGTTCAGTTGGATACACGCATTTATCCGGAGTTGGAAAAAGAAGGCTTGGCACGAGATTTCGTTCGTCTTGTTCAAACTGCCAGGAAGGATAAAAATTATGATGTCTCCGATAGAATTCAAGTGACTTTTACCGCGTCTTCGGATTTTGTAAAAGAAGCGTTGCTGTTACATGAAAATTATATTATGGAACAGGTTCTGGCTAAAATCATGATGCCTTCAGGCGTGTTGGAACATGTAGACGTTACGGATACTCTCGGGGATGCTCAAATCCAAATCCAATTAGATAAAATAAATTAGCCATAATATTCTTAAGTAAAAAATCGGCGAAGATAATAAAATATCTCCGCCGATTCCCTTTTTAAAAAAGAAAATTAGTGAACACTCATTGCTATCAGATCATTTTGTGATATTAACGCCAACGCAACCTGTCTGTCGGCCGCGTATCCCATTCGAGTGCCTTCCGCTGCGTAAATAGACCATACTTCCTCATTGTCAACGATATCTTTTTTTAGATAAGCGACATCATCTATTCCCCATTGATTTAAATCATCATCCATGGACAAGTCACATTCGATTAAATTCTTTTTTATTATATTAATCATGGTCATCCTTTTTTTGTATCAGTTTTTTCTCAGGCTCGCAAGATGTAATTTTTATTTTCTTTATGGTTTGTTGCGGATTGGGCTTTTCTAAGTCAATATGCAACATGCCTTTGTCCATGAAAGCTGATTTTACTTTCATTCCTTGCGCAAGGACAAAAGAACGTTGGAAATTTCGACCGGCAATCCCTCTGTATAAGTAATGGTGCTCTTCTTGATCAGAACTTTGGCGTCCGCGGATAATCAATTGCGTGTCTTCAACAGAAACATCTAAGTCCTTTTCATCATATCCGGCAACAGCTAATGAAATACGAAGCATATCAGAATCCATTTGTTCTATGTTGTAAGGAGGAAAACCTCCTTCCGCCCCTGTTTTTGTCACTTGATCCATCATTCTTTCCAAGTTTTCAAAACCAAGCATAAAAGGGGTGTTAAATGTTAATCGAGCCATTCTCATTCTCCTTTACTTTAAGTAAAGAGGTAGGTAAGCACATTATTTTTTGCAAGTCGTTTCTTAGCATCCTTTTAAACTCCTTTTGAGGCGAGTAATATCTTCAGATAAATCTTGATCTTGCATAATCTTGGATTCAATTGTTCGGACAGCATGAATAATCGTTGTGTGATCTCTGTCAAATGCGGAACCAATCTCCGGAAGAGACTTTGTCGTTAATGTTTTTGCTAAATACATGGCTATTTGTCGAGGTCTTGCGATTCGACGGTCTTTACGGGTCGATTTTAAATCAAGCAATTTTAAATTATAATAATCTGCGACAGCTTTTTGAATATCCGAAATAGAGAATTCTTTCTTATATGTATTTAATAAATCCCTGAGGAGTTCTTTTGTCGTATCAAGAGAAATCGGTGTTCCTAAAAGTTGAGTGCTGGCGACAACTCTTTTTAAAGCTCCTTCTAATTCTCGAACATTCGTAGTGATTTTTTCCGCTAAAAACTCAATAACGTCTTGAGGCACTTTCGCATTAAATAAAGCTGCTTTTGATTGTAAAATACCGATTCGCATCTCATATGTCGTCGGATAGATATCTACAACAAGGCCTTGCGCCATGCGCGTTTTTAATCGATCTTCAATCCCTTTCAAGTCCAGGGGCGAGCTATCTGAAGATAAAACAATTTGTTTCCCTTGATCTATAAGGGCGTTAAATGTGTGAAAAAATTCTTCTTGCGTTGCTTTTTTCCCGCAAATAAATTGCACATCGTCAATCATCAGCACATCAACCGAGCGAAATAAATCTCTGAAAGAGACAGTGTCATCAAAACGGAGAGCACGAACAAATTGATACATAAATTTTTCCGCGGACAGATAAAGGACACGGCGACCAGAAGCTGTTTTTTGTATAGCCGCAGCGATGGCGTGCATCAAATGTGTTTTCCCTAAGCCGACAGAGCTGTGTAAATATAAGGGGTTAAATGTAATTTCTTCCGTTTCGGCTATGCGTTTCGCCGCAGCATAAGCAAATTCATTAGATTTTCCCACAACATAATTCTCAAAAGTAAAATGAGGATCTAAATATGTATTTTCCAGTTCCAATAAAATATCCGTCGGTGATGAAGATATCGAATCAGTCAATGATTTTTCCGCAGAAGGAGAACTTGTTTCTGCCGCCGTAGGAAGACAAGGCGTTTGTATTTTTAAAGACACACTGCGAATAGCGGGATTTTCATTTTGCCAAATGGAACAAATAACAACATCATACTCTTTTTCTTTCATCCACTCATGCATAAAACGCGTCGGTACGGCTAAACATACGTTCCCATCTTCTTGGATTTTTGGCTCTATTTGATCTAACCAGCGACTTAAAACAGCATCTTTTGATGTCGAGCGAATCTTACGGCATACGTTTTCCCATTGGTGGTGAAATTTTTCTTGCGATACAACATTCATTTCTTTCTCCTGTTTCTGTTCTATTTGATGTGAAAAACTTTTGCCGTTATTTTATAAAACTCATAAAAATGACTTGCTTTCCGTATCAAAGTAGGTGGTATCGATTCTTTTTATACGTTGATATTAAAAAGGAGCTCCTTTTTTATCAACAAAACTTTTTATGTTTTATGTAATTAATTTTCTTGACGCAATATATTGATTTAATGAATCAATATATTGTGTTTTTTAGTATAACATATTGAAAATAAATATATTTCTTTCGAGAGAAAAAGATTTTCAAGAAAAAATTAAAAATGACTCGTTATGAATAGGGCAAAGACTCGAAAATTCCGAGTCGAAAATATAAAAATAAAAAGATATGTGTTTATAAAGGAAATATATCGGAAAGACATGGATCAAAGACCGGGGCAAAATTTTTATACAAGAATTAAAAAAAAATTTTATGGAATGAGGGTGTTGTATGATTTTAACGAAAGGTTTCTAAATATAAAAAAAGCTGCTTAAGGAAGCAGCTTTTTTGTGTTTTTTCGACATTACATATTTTTAACTCGAGCAGATAATCTGGATGTTTTCCGCGAAGCAGCCAAACGTTTAATAATGCCTTTTTGAGCCGCTTTGCTTAAAGCAGACTCAGCAATGACAAAACGAGCTTTGGCTTCTTCTTTATTTCCGCCCAGAACAGCTTTTTCAACGTTCTTTATAAAAGTGCGTACTTTACTAAGATAAGAGGCATTAAATTCAGCTGCTCTTTGATTTCTTTTAATACGTGTTTTTGCCGATTTATGATTGGCCATGTTTAAATACCTTATAGTTAACTTTATCAAATATCAAGGCTCTTTTTTTACCTTAAAAAAAAAGACTTGTCAAGTGATTTTAGGAAAGCTTAATAAAAAAAAAGTTTTTTTCAATAAAAAGCATCTGTTTTTAATTCGAATCGAACAATTAAAATATGATTTACTTTTTCAAAACTTAAGGATAGTTGCTCTTTCTCTCTTTCAAATATGTTTTTTTTTACTTCCGTCCAGCCCAGAGCGGGGAGCGTTTCTTTATAAAAAGCTTCAACTTGTTTTTGAGAAAGGCTTTCAGATTGTTGATAAGATTGAAAAATCCGACCTTCCGGTGTATCAAAAGACATAGATAAGTCTTCAATCGGAACTAATTCTCTCATTTGCGGCAAATCTTCCGTTCCTTCTATAAAAGCGGCCTGTGAAGGAAGATAAAAAAATGTCCAAAGAAGCAATAAGAGAATTTTTTTTGTCATAAAGCTTATCGTGTCGGCATTGGAGCCATATCTAGATCATGTTGAGAAAAAATAGGTTCATTGGCTTTTGCCGGTTTCGTTCTCGGTTGAGGAGCTTTTCCGGATTTCGTTAAAGAAGGCTTTGAGGTTTCATTTTGTGCCGGAACCGTCTCTAAAAGAACTTGTTTCTGAGGTTTTCTTGGTTGGATTTTCCCATAATTCTCTAAGTCAAAAATATCTTTTTTTAATTCGGATAATTTTGCTTTCATGTCTTTATAAACTTGTTTTTCGGCGGCTAATTTTTCCTCATTTTTCGTTGTGATTGTTTGAATAAGATTGGCTAATGAATTCGTAGAAATTTCAATATCTTGAATGGATAGAAATTGTTCGATGGTAGCGCCTAATTGATCCGCTTCCTCATTTCCGTTTAAAGCGGCGAGTGTTGCCCATTTATAAGCGGCTAAATCACTTTTAGGCATACTTATTCCTTTATGATACATTTTAGCGACTTCCAACTGAGCGCCTACATGACCGGCGAAAGCAGAAGATAAAAGACAATATCCTGCTCCCATTTGCGCCGATCCTGTTTCTTCCAATAAACGAACGCCTATTTCATATAACTCTTCGGCATCGAAAGTTGTGTCACATTCCGGAGGAATAATCATTTCTTCTCCGTTGTCATCAAAACTCCAAAAAGCCTCCTGAGCCATAACTCCTGGCGTTATAAATAGGAAACTGATGAAAAGCAATTTTTTTAACATACGGCCGTCCTTATCTTTTGCTTTTTAAATTGAATAATTCTAGCATAAATTCTTTTCCTTTAATATAAAGTTAATTTTTTTTGTAAAATAATATAATTTATATAATGTGTCTAAAAATAAATTTAAGGAGAAAACTATGTCCGGCAAAACGGCTTTTAAAAAACCTACGGCTCAAGAAATGGCTCATTTGATAGAGTGGCATATGAAATATACTTTGTGTAAGCAAATGAGCGAAGCAACCAAAGAGCATTTATTTACCGCCTTGGCTTTGACCGTACGGGATTTATGTATCGACCAAATGTTTGCAACAGCCGCACGACACTCAAGTCAAGATCCTAAACGTATCTATTATTTGTCTCTAGAGTATTTAATAGGAAGACTCTTGGAAAATAATTTACATAATTTCGGAATATATGATTTATTGGATCAAATTAAATTAGATAATCCAATCCCTTTAAAAGACGTATTAGACTCGGAATATGATCCGGCTTTGGGAAATGGAGGCTTGGGAAGGTTAGCCGCATGTTTTTTGGATTCTATTGCCACTTTAGGGTTACCGGGATACGGATATGGAATTAATTATCAATTCGGTTTATTTCGTCAGCGCTTTGAAAACGGCTATCAAAAAGAATCCGCCGATTCTTGGTTGGATCGTGCTTCCCCTTGGCAAATAGAACGTTCCGATCGTGCGACGTATGTCTCTATTCGCGGGAGAATCCATTATGATGAAAGAGACGGAATTCGGTATCCTAGGTGGGTAGACGCCGATCATATTATGGGAATCCCTTATGATATGCCTATTGTCGGGTTTGGAGGACAAACGGTTAATTATTTGAGATTATTTTCCGCACATGCAACAAACGCGCTTGATTTGCAAGTCTTTAATTCCGGCGGATATGTCGACGCCGTTGAAAAAAATATTGAAGTGGAGACTATTTCAAAAGTTTTATATCCATCAGATTCTTTCGAAGCTGGAAGAAATTTGAGATTGGTTCAACAATACTTTTTTGTCGCGTGTTCTATTAATGATATCATTAGACGGTTTTTGGAAGATTATGATGATTTACACTTGTTGCCTGAAAAAGTCGTTATTCAATTAAATGATACACATCCGACTTTGGCTATCGTCGAGTTAATGCGGATTTTAATGGATGTCCATGGCTTTTCTTTTGAAGAGGCTTTTGATGTTACCTGTAAAACAATGGCTTATACAAACCACACGTTGCTTCCCGAAGCTTTGGAAAAATGGTCCGTTCGCATGTTTGAAGAAACTTTACCCCGCCATCTGCTGATTATTTATGATATTAACGAATGGTTGATGAAAACAGTTCGGGATAAATATCCAGGAGATAATGGAAAACTGTCCAGAATGAGTGTCTTTGAAGAAGGTGTCGATAAAAAAGTTCGAATGGCTCATTTAGCGATTACGGGAAGCTTTTCTGTTAACGGAGTCGCTCAATTGCATACCAAGTTAATCGAAACAAACCTCGTCCCCGATTTTTATGAAATATGGCCTGAGAAATTTAATAACAAGACAAATGGTGTTACTCCTCGGCGGTGGTTGTTGGATTGTAATACTGATTTAGCCGATTTAATTTCTTCTCGTATAGGAGATGATTGGATTACTGAATTGTCTCATTTGCGGCAGTTAGAGGCGTATGTTAATGATAATGCTTTTTTAAATGAGTTTATGGCTGTTAAAGAGAAAAATAAAAAACGATTGGCTGATTTTATTTTGAAAACAACAGGCGTCATGGCGGATACGCATTCTATTTTTGACGTTCAAGTTAAAAGAATTCATGAATATAAACGGCAGTTGTTAAATGCGTTGCATATTATTCATCAATATTTAAGTATTATTGAAGACGGGAAAAAACTTTCTTCTCCCAAAACATATATATTCGGCGGAAAAGCTGCTCCGGAATATGCTATGGCCAAGCTTATCATTAAGTTAATTAACAATATCGCTAGAGTTATTAATCATGATCCCAGAGCATCTGAACAAATGAAAATCGCATTTATTCCAGATTATAAAGTTTCGGTTGCCGAAATTATTTTTCCGGGATCAGATGTGTCAGAACAAATTTCAACGGCAGGGTTTGAAGCTTCGGGAACAGGGAACATGAAGTTTATGCTTAACGGTGCTTTAACCATAGGGACTTTAGATGGTGCAAACATAGAAATTAGAGAAGAAGCCGGCGCAGAAAATTTTTATTTGTTCGGACTCACGGCTGATGAGGTTAATCAAAGACATAGAGACGGGTCTCATAAACCATGGGATTATTATAATAATGATCCGCGAATTAAACGTGTTATGGATACGTTGACTTCCAGTTTATTTTGTGATGATGAACCAGGATTATTTACTCCAATTTTCCAAAACATTATGTTTAATGATTTTTATATGGTGTTAGCCGATTTTGACGCATATGTTTCTATACAGGAAAAAGTTGAGAAAGATTACGCTAATCAGATGGGATGGGCTCGAAAAGCTTTGTTTAATGTCGCAAGAAGCGGGAAATTCTCTTCGGACAGAACAATTAGCCAATATGCGCATGATATTTGGCATGTAAAACCGACGTTGTAGGTGGAATATGGAGCAAATTACACGTTTCTACGGTCGCAGAAAAGGGAAAAAATTGAAAAATTCCAGAATGCTTCTTATGGAATATCTGCTGCCGAAAGTCCTTGTCTATAAACCAAAGGAAAAAGAAATTATAAACCTTCAGAACTTATTTCCGGAACCAAAAAAAAATTTTTGGTTGGAAATAGGATTTGGCGGAGGAGAACATTTGGCTCAACAAGCTCTTTTAAATCCAGACGTTGGGTTTATCGGAGCAGAACCGTTCGTCAATGGAGTTGCCAGTTTGTTGGCTCTTTTAAATGGGAATCAAGACGGCGAAATTCAGAAAACTCAAAACTTATTGGATCCTTCCAGAACAGATAATGTTCGTATTTTCCCAGATGATATTCGTTTGTTGTTTCCTTCCTTTCAAGACGAATGTTTCGAAAAGATATTTGTTTTATATCCCGATCCGTGGCCTAAAACACGTCATGAAGAACGACGGTTTCTGATTCAAACCAATTTAAAAGAAATTTATCGGTTGCTGCGTCCAAAAGGAGAATTGAGAATCGCAACGGATGTTCATGATTATGCTTTGTGGGCTGTGACACAGATAGAAAAAACAAAAAGCTTTGTTTCCAAAAAAAAGGATATTTATAAAGCTCCGGAAGATTGGGTATCAACAAGATATGAAAAAAAAGGGTTAAAAGCTGGACGAGTTCCAATCTATTTTATTTATGAAAAAATAGGTTGACGAGATAAATAAAAAAGAATTATTCTATAAAAAGAGATTGGGAGAAAAAATATGGAATATAAAATTAATGAAACCCCAACGGGACAAGAAATAGCAATAGAAGGATCTTTTACCTTTCGGGATCATGATCGTTTCTTTGAAGTTGTTTCTTTAATTAAAAGCTCTAAAGAAAAAAAAATGATATTTAACTTATCTAAATGTGATTTTATTGATAGTGCGGCTCTTGGGATGTTTGTTATAGCAAGTGATGAAGCGTCTGCAAAAGATATGTCGTTGATTATTAAATCCGCGACAGGAAAAGTCAAAGACGTTATGTTTGCCGCGCGGTTTGATAATCTTTATACATTTGAAGATTAGTTCCCCAGACGTTTATTGAAAGGGTTGTTTTAAAACAACCCTTTTTTTCTTCGGAATTGCTGGCAAATCAAATATGCTTTCTGCTCTATAAGAAAATATAAAAGAAAAAAAAGACAGACATAAAACATATTTGCAAGGTTTATTCATAAATGGTTTCAAAATAATCATTTATTGCTTCAACAATAGATTTTGCCAGTTTTGCTCTATATGAAGCCTTACCTAAATTTCTTTCTTCTTCTCTGTTGGATAAGTAGCCTATTTCAATCAGTACGGAAGGAATATTCGGTGATTTTAAAACAACAAACCCTGCAAAACGATGAGCGTCTTTTACTAATTTAACTTGTTTCCCCATTTTTTTTACCAGAATATTCGCATAATGAGAAGATTTATCCATAGTGTCTCTTTTAGCTAAATCTATAAGAATGTTGCTAACTTCCGGAGCTTCGTTGGTTAAATCCATTCCAAGAATTATATCAGCTTTATTTTCTCTTTCGGCCAGTAATTGAGCTTCCTTATCTGAGGCACGTTCTGAGATAGTGTATACAGAGAGACCTTTTGCATTTTTGTTTTTAGCGCTGTCTGCATGAATGGAGATAAATAAATCCGCCTCGTTTTTATGAGCGAAAGCAATTCTTCCGCGCAATGTCAAAGCTTTGTCTGTTTCTCTTGTTAATTTAACGGTATATTTTCCTGTTTTTTCTATTTCTTTTTTGACTTCTTTTGCCATTTGAAGCGTTAAATTTTTTTCATATTTCCCAGAATAGCTGATTGCTCCGGGATCAGCCCCACCATGCCCAGGATCCAAGACAATCAGAGGTTTTTGCATTTTTGTTTTATAAGGAACGGAAGATTTTGGAGATATAGGTAGCAGAACCGGTTTTTCTGTGGAAGACACCGATCCCGTGCGAGTTATATCAACAACATATCTCCAAGAGTCTCCGTTTTGAACAGGAGTTAAGAAAAAACCTTCTTTAAAGTCAACCGGAGTATTTGTTTCTAAAACCAGCCGTGTTTGTCCGTCTAAAGGATTGCCTACTCTCACGGCCTCGACGAACAATAAAGGATCCGGTATGTTTTCTGTTAAAGATGGTTTTAATGTCGTATTTTCAAAATCAATAACTATTCTATGCGGATTTTGGAGCGTAAATATACGGCAATTTGTCTTTTGATCTATATGAGCAACGACTCGGATACAATCATCTGATTGGCGTCCGAACCGAATTTGACTCAATTCAACTGCTTTTCCAATGGACCCGCAGCACGTAAAAAACGTGAAGAAAAACAATATCAAAAAACTTTTATGTAATAAATATATCTTTTTCATTAAGGACCTTTGTTTTTCTATTATAATGTAGTTGTTCTTTTTTGAACAGTATATTATGATGCTCTTAATATATAAAACAGAAAATAGGTGAAAAATGTCAACAGAAAAAGGAAATATTTATTTGGCGAAAGTTCATAATGTTGCAGTTTCTTATAGAGCGGCTTTTGTGGATTATGGAGATGAGCGAGATGGATTTCTCCCGTTTGATGAAATCAAAAATAAATATAAAACGAAAAAAATTCGGGAAACCGGAGAACTGATTATTCGTCGTGATACGACTGTTCTCGTTCAAATAAAAAAAGAACCTACTGCAGATAAAGGAGCTTTATTAACGACTTTTTTATCGTTATCCGGCAAATATGTCGCATATATGCCATATGGATCTCCTTACGGAGCGGTTTCCAGAAAAATAGAGAATACGCAAGAGAAAAATAGACTTCTTCAAATCGCAAACGAGTTGGCAAGCTCGGAAAATGTAAGGTTAATTATCAGAACCGAAGCTTTGGGAAAGTCAAAAGAAGTTATTTATCAAGACTTAATGCAACTAAAAGAAAAATTTTTAAAAATCCAACAACAAGCACAGCAGGTCGTAGTCCCTTCTCTTTTATACCAAGGCGAAAGTTCTTTTATCAAAAAGATTGTTCAAGGGATAAGAAAATTTTTTCGGAAAAAATAAACCTCTTTTATGAATAAGTATTGTGCTTTGAAAAAAAGTCGGGTATGATATTTCCGTATTTTATTGAATGTTGCGTAAAAGAAATAAAAAACGGATGTGCCGTGTTCAAAAACGCAAAGGTTAATAGAAAAAGTTTTAAGGGAAGTGCGCATAAAATGGTTCTTATTTATTCTTTTTCCTGTTTGTCGGAAACTCATTTGATGAAAATGCGTCATTTGTTCCCTCTGTCAGTTTCTGATAGCTGGCACTGTGCAATTTTAAAAAGTTTGGAGTTTATATGTCAAAGAAAATGCTTATTGAAGCCACGCATGAAGAAGAAACACGCGTGGTGGTTGTTGAAGAAACACGTGTGGAGGAATTAGATGTTGAAACATCAACAAAAAAACAAATTAAAGGAAATATTTATTTAGCTAAAATTATTCGTGTCGAGCCTTCTTTACAAGCCGCTTTTGTCGAATATGGCGGAAATAGACACGGGTTTTTAGCTTTTAATGAAATACATCCGGATTATTATCAAATCCCCGTCGCAGATAAAGAAGCCTTGAAAGCTGAATTAAAAGCTGCTCAGGAAGCTCAAGAGGAATTAAAAGAAGAGTTTAAAGAGACAGATAATGATGTCGAAATTGTTAATGAACCAGACGCAGATGATGTAATAAGACCTCGGTATAATCTTTTGAAAAAATATAAAATACAAGAAGTTATTCATCATAATCAAATTGTCTTAGTTCAAGTGACAAAGGAAGAAAGAGGAAATAAAGGCGCCGCGTTGACAACTTATTTATCGTTGGCCGGAAGATATAGCGTATTAATGCCGAATAATACAAACGGCGGAGGCGTTTCTCGGAAAATTACAAATGCTCAAGACAGACGACGCTTGAAAAAAATCGTAGAAGGGTTACCTGTTCCTGACGGAATGGCTGTTATCATTCGGACTGCCGGGAAAGATCGAACAAAAGCCGAAATTAAACGAGATTATAATTATTTGATTAAAACATGGGGACAAGTTCGTGATAAAACTCTTGAATCTAAAGCGCCGACTTTAATCTATGAAGAAGGAAACATTATTAAAAGAACCCTAAGAGATGTCTTCACAGATGAAATAGAAGAAGTATGGATTGAAGGAGAAGCGGCTTTTAAGACAACCAAAGATTTTGTCAAAATGTTGATGCCAAAACAAGTCAAGAAAATTAAACTTTATAAAGGAGATATTTCTTTATTCCAATCATATGGCATCGAAAATCAATTAGAGGATATGCATAATCCAAATGTTGTTTTAAAATCCGGAGGATATTTGGTTATCAATCAAACAGAAGCCTTAGTCGCTATTGATGTAAATTCAGGAAGAGCAACTCGTGAGCGAAACATTGAGGAAACGGCTTTAAAAACAAATCTGGAAGCAGCAGATGAAATTGCTCGTCAACTTCGATTAAGAGATCTGGCAGGGTTGGTTGTTATTGATTTTATTGATATGGAAGAAATACGAAACAATTATGCCGTTGAACGTCGGATGAAGGAAGCTTTAAGAAAAGACAGAGCTCGTGTACAAATGGGGAAAATCACAGGTTTTGGTTTAATGGAACTATCTAGACAGAGACTCCACTCAAGCTTTATAGAGACAAGTCATCATGTTTGTCCGTATTGTCAGGGGAAAGGTGTCGTTCGCTCCGTTGAATCTTGTGCTATGCATGCGTTGCATGTTTTGGAGGATGCGGGAGAACAATATGGCTCATGTCGACTTACGTTAACTCTACCGATGGATGTCGCTCTTTATGTTTTAAACGTTAAAAGAGTTCATTTGTCTCAGATAGAAGCTCAATATAACTTAATTATTAAAGTGGAAGGAGATGCCGGGATGATTCATCCCACGGACTTTCGTCTTGAACGTTCCGGGAAAAAATTCGAGGAAGACAAAGGACTTTCAACAGGAGCCAATCCCAAGCAAAAATTACATGCTCCGTCCAATAATAAAAAAGAAAGAAAACGCAAAAAAAAACATGGGAACGTTTATTCGCAAGATTCTTCCGTTCCTTCAACACGGGAAATGGGGGCAGAAGAAAACAAAGGACTCTCGAATTCTGAGGCAGCTTCCAAAATTTCTGACAAGTCCTCGGAAGGTATAGAAAATGGAAAATATAAGGATCGCTTCCAGCAGAATCACCGGCGGCGGGGGAAGAATAAATCTGGAGATGTTTCTTCTCGACAATCTAACCTTCAAGGAGAAGAAAACTTTACAGTTGTTCATCAAGAACCAATGATTTTATTCGAAAGTCATGCAATGTCTCAAGAGACAGAAAGTCCTCAGAATTCGGAACCTGACGTTTCCTCTGTTAAGAAAAAAGAAAAGAGCTTTGGTAAAAAAACAAGAACAATCCGTGATTATCTCGGATATATCTACTCATAAAAAGACAAGTAAAAAAAGCGCTGATGCGGCTGTTCCTTCCTTATCTGAGGCCGAACAATCTGATGAAACATCTCCCAAAAAAGGAGGATGGTGGAATAAACTTGTTAATTCCTAAAAATAAAAGGCGTTTTTCTTAAACGCCTTTTATTTATGGTGTCGTTAAGAAAGTGGATTTTATGTTACGGAGAGCACTTTTGTATCAATAAAACAGATTAGTAATTTTAAGACACTGGGAAAAAAGGAAATTTTATGTTCTTTTGAACAGCGATGAAAACGCTGAAAATATTTTAATAATGAAAAATCAGAGAAGATATTTCATTTTCCCTTGCTTTTTTAAAAAGAAAAGATACAATACCTCCTATCTTGTTTTTTATTTAATAATGAAAGGTTTTATCATGACACGTCCGTTAATGCCGAAAGCAACAGCCGTTTGGTTGGTAGACAATACAACGCTTTCTTTTAATCAGATAGCAGACTTTTGCGGGATGCATGTTTTGGAAATTCAAGCTATTGCAGATGGAGATGTTGCTTCTCATATTATGGGGTTGGATCCAGTTGCATCCGGACAACTAACTCAAGAAGAAATCAAAAGATGCGAAAAAGATTCACAGGCTCGTTTAACACTAGTAAACAGAGATGAAATTGCTCATTTGATGAAAAAAGGAGTGAAATACACTCCAATGGCTAAAAGAGCAGATCGTCCTGACGCCATCGCGTGGCTTCTTAAAAATCATCCGGAATTAGATGATATGCAAATTGTAAAACTAATACGAACAACTCGTCCGACCATAGAAGCTATCAGAAATAAGACTCATAAAAATATGGAAGAAATTCAACCTCGTAATCCCGTGACTTTAGGATTATGTTCCCAAAGTGAGTTGGAAAAAGCCATTGCTTTGGCCGGTAAGATTATTCCTGTAACTCAATAAAGGAGATAAAAATGACTGATGAAGTAGGGGGCATTGACTCAACAAGATTGACTTCTTATTTTGACAGAATTGAAAGATTAGAAGAAGAAGTAAAAAATATCCGTGCGGATATCAGAGAAATTTTTGCAGAAGCCAAAGGAAACGGGTTTGATCCCAAAGTTATGCGACAAGTACTCAGATTGCGCAAAATGAACCCGGCGGATCGTGCAGAGGCGGAATTTTTAATGGAGGCGTATAAACAAGCTTTAGGAATGGAATAATAGACTTACTTATTATATGTTTATACAAAATATTTTTTAAAATCCTTCATCTTTAAAAGGACGATTGAGTAAGTTGTTCATAGCTGTTTGTAAAGACATTTCTTCAAATAAAACAGCATTGACCGTTTCGCATATAGGCATCTCAATTTTAAGTTCATTAGCTCTTTTTAGAACGGCGGGGGCGGTATGAATTCCTTCAACTGTTTTTGTATTTGCTAGAATTAATTCTTTTGCGGATCCTGTTTGTCCGATTTCAAACCCAAATGCAAAATTACGGGACTGAGTGCAGTTTGCAGTTAAGACTAAATCTCCTAGTCCGCACATTCCCATCATAGTGTGTGTATGTCCTCCTAAGGCCTTAGATAAACGAAGCATTTCGTTTAGACCGCGAGTGATAAGTGCTGCACGAGCATTATCTCCTAATCCAGCGCCTTCAACACATCCGGATGCGATTGCCAATACATTTTTAACGCTTCCGCCGATTTGTGGGGAGACAACATCATCCGAAGAGTAAGGGCGGAAATGAGAGCTTCCTAATAATTTGACCAGTTCTTGAGCTTTTTCTATTTCTCGACAAGCGATTGTGACGGCAGTTGGTTTGTTTAAGGCGACTTCATAAGCAAATCCGGCTCCGGATAAGACGGCATATTGTGTTCCGGGCATGACTTGTTCTACGATTTCTCCGAGAAGATTTCCTGTATTTGTTTCAATTCCTTTTGCGCATAAGACAATGCATGTAGAAGGCCTTACAAAAGGACTCATTTTTTCCAAAATCGAACGAGTGTGTTGTGCAGGAGCAACTAATAATATCGTATCTGCGAAACCCATGACTCCTTCTATGTGGTGAATGGCTTGAATCGTAGACGGTAAAGGAATTGTCGGCAAGTAAAGATGATTAACATGTTGTCCGTTAATAGATTGAACAACTTCTTTTTCTTTTGCCCAACACAACAACTCGTGTCCAGCCCTGGCAGCGCTCAAGGAAAGAGCTGTTCCCCAGATTCCCATGCCGATAATACCTATTTTTGCCATGTTTTCCTCCTTTTTTTATTTTGTTTTTTTAAACTACCTTGTTTTCATAAAAAAAGCAATAAGCCTTTCAGATAAAAAACTTGTTTATCTTGATGATTTATTTATAATGTAACTTTAACAAAAGGAAAAACATGTATAATGGAATTATTTTCCCGGATTTAAATCCAATTGCTTTTCAGATTGGCTTTTTTGCCGTGCGGTGGTATTCTTTAGCCTACATTGTCGGATTATTACTCGCATGGGTTTTATTGCGTCAGATGTCTAAAAAAACACATTCTGCGTTTACCGTATTGAAAATTGATGATTTCCTGGTTTGGGCAATCGCCGGAATTATTATCGGTGGAAGAATGGGATATGTGTTGTTTTATCAGCTTCCATATTATTTAGAATATCCTATGCATATCTTAGCTGTATGGGAGGGTGGAATGTCTTTTCATGGCGGCTTAATAGGAATGATTATTTCGACGGCATTGTTTTCTAAAAAGAAAAAAATTAATATGTTGATGGTTGGAGATATGTTGGCAGTCGTTGCTCCAATTGGCTTGTTTCTAGGACGATTAGCTAATTTTGTAAATGGAGAATTATATGGTCGTGTTACATATAATATTCCGTGGGCTATAATTTTCCCATCCGGGGGAGATGTTCCTCGTCATCCCAGCCAATTATATGAGGCAGGGGTTGAAGGTTTGTTTTTATTTATTATATTAAATATTATCTGGTGGAAAGCGCCTAAGTATAGAGAAAGATATGGCTTTATAAGCGGTCTTTTCTTTGTCTTGTATGGATTAGGGAGGTTAATTTTGGAAATTTTCAGAGAACCGGATGCTCATTTGGGCTTACTTGCGGCGAATATGTCTATGGGGCAGTGGCTATGTCTTCCGATGATTGTCTTTGGATTGTGGTTGATATACCGATCTTCTTCAAAAGCTCAATTTAAAAGAGCGTTAGGGAAAAAGGATTTTTAATGAAAAAAGAACGCCATGTTTTGGAAAATGTTAAAAGAGCAATAGAGTACAGACTTATTGTGCCTTTAAAAAGAAGCGTGCAAGATCCTGTCTTTTTAGCAAGAGGCGTGTTAGTCGGAATGATGTGGGCTATGACGCCTCTTATCGGTATTCAAATGACGACTGTTTTAATTACATGGATTATTGCTCAAAAGTTAAAATGGTCTTTTTCTTTACCTATTGCGATTGCTTTTACTTGGGTCACAAATGTTTTTACAATGGTCCCTGTCTATTATGTCTTTTATGTGACCGGTAAGCTTATGATGGGAGATTGGACGCATATTACAGGATGGAATAGTATAAAAGATATTGTGGAAACAACTTTCTTTACCGATTATTCTATATGGGAGTCTTTTGTCTTATTTAGCAAAATGCTCCTGAAAGATTGGGGCTTAGCAATGGCTCTGGGGTGTATTCCGTGGTCTATTCTATCTGGCTGGGGTAGTTATCGTTGGAGCTTGAAATTTTTGCGGTTGTGGCAGGAAAAAAGATCAAAAGCTGCCGAAAAAAGACATTATTGGAGAAAAACACTTTCCAAAGTGATACATCCTAAACAAACTTTTAAGCAATTTAAGAAAAACCATAAGAAAAGAAAGAAGAAAAAATATGTTAAAAAGCTCTTTGTTAGATATTCCAGGCATTAATCACGGCTTTTATGATAAAGAGGATTCTATCCAAGATAAAAATCCAATTACTTTATCTCAAATCCATTCTTTCCTTGTCGTTACCTTAAATGAGAAAGAACAATCATTACCGCCTGCGGATGCGCTAGTTACAAATAAACCGGGTTTAAATTTAACTCTTAAAACGGCAGATTGTGCGCCGGTTTTGTTGCTTGAGCCTAATCAGCGTATTATTGGAGCGGCTCATGCCGGGTGGAAAGGAGCTTTTAAAGGCGTTTTGGAACAAACTATTTTAGCAATGGTTCGCTTAGGGGCAAAAATTGAAGAAATTTATGCAGCAATAGGACCTTGTATCCATGTTGAAAGTTATCCTGTTAATAATGAAATGAAAACTGTCTTCTCTCGTGATGAAGAGCCCTTTTTTAAACGAATAAGAGAACAAGAACATTTTGATTTACCAGAATATGTAAAGTATCGTCTTCGGAATATAGGCGTTTCCAAAATAGATCAGATCAACATAGATACTTATACAAATGAAAATTATAACAGTTATAGGAGAGATCCGACAAATCCAGCTCGTCAGTTCAGTTCTATTTGCTTGGAAAAACAGACTTTTTAATCAGTGTGAGGTTTCATCAACTGGCGGAGAGGGGGAGATTCGAACTCCCGGTACCAATAAAGGTACAACAGATTTCGAGTCTGCCGCATTAGACCGCTCTGCCACCTCTCCACAAAGACACGGGTATAAAAGGCTTCTTTCCCCGTCTCCTGCTTTAAAAGAAAGCTCTTCTAAAACAGATAAACACAAGTCATCATAACCTTTTTTTGTTTTTTAGCAATAAAAATTTTAAATTTGCTTCTCGTATGAAAGAAGTAAACCTCCGTCGGGAAGGTGAACACATTTCATTTCTATTGTCTTGTCATTAATGGTTAAAAGCTTAAGAGGTTGCTCTTTCGATTCTTCAAGAGCGGTAAGTATTTTTTCTTTTATAAGATACCACACATCATCACTGGCACTTAATGTATTTTTTTGCGTCTCTATGACATCTAATAAAAGGGGCTCATGAAGCAAGCTTTCTTTCGGAGAGGCAAATAAGTCCACATATGAGGGATTAAATAATTTTAATCTCCCGTCTTTATCAAAAACAATAATCCCTTCTTTCATATGATTAATAATTGATTTTTGTATTGCTGTTTGTTCATGGAAAGATCTTTCCAAACTAAAACGATCCGTGACATCTTCAAATGTCATGAATACGCCTCCTAAAGGATATGGCGTCATCATTCTTTTTAGAATTTGTCCCGTTGGTAAATGCATGATTGTTTCGACTTTTTGTGTAAGACTTGAAAATTGATTTATTTCAGCGTGTTTATAGGCAATAAAATCAGCTTCCTCCGGGAGTATTCTTTTTTCTCGCAAGATATCTAACAGAGCAGAAAAAGCAGGTCTGTTTTCTAGAATATGCTCTTCTAATTTCCATATTTCGCAAAAAGCTTGATTATAAAATTGTAAATATCCATTGGCGTTAAAAAGAGCTATACCGGCAGAAAGAGAAGATAAAACTTGATATTGGGCTTTCAGGTAATTTTGAAAAGTTTGGTGCAGTTGTTCTTCTCTTTGAATGTCTAGCGCAAAACCAAGAGAAGCTTGATTTTCTTTTTCTCCCTCTTTATATAAAGGAACTTCAAAAATTTCCATGGTTTTAAGAAGTCCATTCACATTAAAAGTTCCTTTTTCTTGTTTAATTTCTCCACTGTTTCTTGCTGCCAGGGCGAGTATTTTAGGAGACATTTTTTCCTTTCCTTCAAAAGTAAGTTCTTTATTTTTCTCTAAGACTTCTTCAGAACTCGTCTCTCCAAGCAGGTCTAAATAGGCTTGATTACAATATGCTAGAGTCAAGTCTGCGTTGCGCAACCATAAAGGAAGAGGGAATTTATTTAAAGCATGAGTTAAAAGAGAGTCTTTATTTTGAAGCGCTTTAAGACAATGTTCATTTTCTTCTTGTCTTAAGAAACTGTCTGTTTTGTCTTGAAACCACAAGACGTCTGCGAACAAAGTCCCATCTATTCCACACACGCGAAGACCTGTAACAAGCATTTGAAGTGTGTTGTGTTCATTTTGTAAATGAATATGAAATTCTTTTCCGGTCTTTTTTAATATTTCAACTTGATGGATGAGCTCTTCTTTAGATGAAGGATTGAGCTTATCTAATATCGATTGAAAAGAATGATCTAATGTGTATATTCCCAAAAAAACAGCCAGACGCCTGGAACAAACTTCTTTCGATAAATTAGAATTTTCATATAAAAAATAAAAATAACCAAAAGGAGAGGAAGATAAAAGTTCATTTATTTTCTCGTTTTCCGCTTGAACTTTGCGTGCGCGACGGATATAGCTAAAAACGGTGACGATTAAGACTACAAAAACAGATATTTCAAAAATAATGAAAAGAACTTGAACCCATGTCTGTTCCATTTATGAAGATCCTTTATATAAAATCCGCCGTAGAGAAAGTGCTTCTTTAATATGATAAATGTTAATTTTTTCCAGAGCTTCTAAATCAGCTATTGTTCTGGCGACCCGTAATATTCTGTGGTATCCTCTTGCCGATAAATTCATTTGTTCTGCCGCTTGAATCAGACAAGTTTGAGCTTCTTTATCAAGCGGTGCTATTTTTTCTAGTAATGGACCATCGGCTTCTGCATTACGTGAAATAGGGAGCCCTTGATATCTCAAACGCTGAAGTTCCACAGCAGTTGCAACACGTTTTGCAACATCAATAGATGATTCTCCTTCTTGCATACGAGATAATTGATATGGTAAAACAGATGGAACATCAACATGTAAATCAATTCTGTCTAATAAAGGGCCTGAAAGTTTCGCTTGATATTCCAAGGCACATTTAGGAGCTCTAGAACATTCATGTCCTTTGATTCCCAAATAACCGCAACGGCATGGATTCATCGCGGCAACTAATTGAAATCTTGCCGGGTAAGTGGTGTGAACATTAGCCCGCGCTACCGTTACTTTCCCGGTTTCCAAAGGCTGCCGAAGAGCCTCTAAAGTTGCTCGTTGAAATTCCGGAAGTTCGTCCAAAAACAAAACGCCTCTGTGTGATAAAGATACTTCGCCGGGTTTCGCTTTTAAACCGCCGCCAATTAAAGCCGGCATAGATGCGCTGTGATGAGGGTCTCTAAATGGTCGATGCGTTATTAAAGACCCATCTTTTAATAACCCCGCAACAGAATGAATCATGCTGACTTCTAAAATTTCCTCAGCCGTCATCGGTGGTAAAATTCCGGGTAATCGTGCCGCTAACATGGACTTCCCCGATCCGGGAGGTCCGATCATTAAAAGATTATGTCCTCCTGCCGCGGCTATTTCCAACGCTCTTTTAGCGGTTTCTTGCCCCTTTACATCTTTTAAATCCAAATACACGTGTGTGTTTGGAGTTGTTTTTAATTCTGGAGGCGCTATAAAAGAAGTCCCTTTAAAATGATTGATTAAATCCAATAACGATGCCGCAGCAATAATGTTGGGATTATTCGACCATAAAGCCTCCGATCCTTGAACAGAAGGACAAATGAACCCATTGTCGTAACTATTCGCTGCAACAGCCCCAGGAAGTACCCCCGATACAGGAGCTATTCTGCCGTCCAATCCCAGTTCTCCCATGACCGTGTAATGACAAAGCTCTTCTGAAGGCAATATATTCATCGCACATAATAATGAAAGAGCTATCGGAAGATCAAAATAAGATCCTTCTTTCGTCACGTCTGCTGGCGCTAAATTAACGGTAATTCTTGAGCTGGGGAGCGATAATCCAAGCGCTTCTAAAGCTGCTCTAACGCGTTCTTTACTTTCTGCGACAGCTTTGTCCGCTAAACCAACAATAGAAAAAGAAGGAAGCCCTCGTGCAATTTGAACCTCTACCGTTACTTTGATTGTATCAATGCCTCTAAAAGAAACGGTATTAATGCGAGACAACATTCTTTTTACCAGCGTGGAATGACGTTATTATCCCTCCATTTACCTGCAGGATAATCTGTTTCTAAAGTACAATCATCTTCCGCTGTGAAACGAGACAAGTTTTTGGATTGAATATAACCAAGACGTTCATAAGAAGATAAACAAACATCATCTGTTACTGGACAACGAACTAAATCTCTTTGAATGGGATGTTGCATAATAATAAAACCGTCGTTTGATTGCATAACTCCTTGGGGTTGGGAAGAATATGCAGACGGAACCTTCTGAGGAACATAAGAAGGTTGTTTCTGTGATGTTGATGGAGGAACTTCTGTTGAATATGTTCCTATCTCCTCGGTTATAAGAGTTGTCTGGTAAGTCGGAATTGTTCCCAGACGAGGTTGAGGTATCGCAGAATAAGAAGAGTTTGGTTGAGATCCGGAACGATTTATCATTTCTTCTTTGTAAGAAAGAGCTTTTGATTTAGTAATAAAATCGGCTTCTCTATCAGCTAACATTTTTTCACGTCTGTACAAATCGTCTTGTGCAGATAACAAAGCTTTTTCTTTCGCAAAAATTTCTTGTTCCTTTTGTTGGATGGACCATGCCGATTGTTCATAAGCGGGAGGTTGTAAAGCATATGAAGGAACAGGTGGAGGTGTATAAGCCTCCATTGGTCTTTGATAATATGGTGTGCAAGCCCCTAATGCTAAACATGTTAAAACTAAGAAATGTTTCATTGTATAACCCCTTGCTAATTAAACGAATATGTTTACTATAATCATAAACAAGGAAAAAGAAAAGCACTTTTTATAAAAAATTAAAAATTAATTTGATTTTTTTGAAACAATAACCATTGCTTCTCGTAAAATTCTGTCATCTCCTATTCGATAGCCTTTTTGCCACTCTTGGATAACCGTTCCGTCTGGGACGGAATCGTCTTCAATTTGTTGTATCGCTTTTTGTGTGTTTGGATTAAAGGGTTGGTTTAGACAATCAATTGGATGGACTCCGTTTTGCTCCAGAGCATGTGTTAATGATTTTTGTGTCATTTGAAGTCCGACAATTAAATTTTTGATAAAATCATTCTCCTTTAACTCTTCCGGGATAGGAGCCTCTAACGCTCTAGATAAATTGTCTGCCACAGGAAGAATATCTAAGGCGAAATCTCCGATAGCGACTTTAGAACGTTGTTGAATTTCTGCTTGGCAACGTTTTTTGACATTTTCCATTTCCGCATAAGCACGAAGATATTTGTCTTTCATTTCTAAAAAATCTTTTTTAAGAGATTCTACACTTTCCGGAAGAGCGTGGGGTTTAGAACTTTTCTCAGAAACCTGAGGATGCTCTTCTTTGGGAGAAGGCGTTTTTTTTTCTTGTTTCTTATCTTGCTCTTGATTTTTATGTGTCATTTGAGTATCCTTATTGTAAAAGTTTTATCTATAACTATATTTAAGATAGCTTTTTATTTTATGCAAGATTTTTAAGAAAGGATTTCAAAAAAGTGAGAACTTTTCATCGATTGGCAAACGAATTGCGTCCTATTTCATTCGAAAAAAACATAAATGTGTATGCAGAGGGATCTTGTTTGATTAAATGTGGAAAAACGCATGTTATGTGTACGGCTTCTTTGGAAGAAAAAGTTCCAAACTGGGTAAAAGGAACCGGCGGAGGATGGATTACTGCCGAATACGGAATGTTGCCTCGTTCGACTTCCCTTAGAATGGAAAGAGAAGCTAAACGGGGACAAAGTGGAAGAACTCATGAAATTCAACGTCTCATCGGAAGATCTTTAAGAGCTGTCGTCGACTTAAAGGCCATGGGCGAAGTTTCTGTTAAAGTGGATTGCGATGTCTTGCAGGCAGACGGAGGAACTAGAACCGCTTCTGTTACAGGAGGATATGTCGCTCTTTATTTAGCTCTTAAAAAAATGACGGACTCTAAAATTATTAAAAAGTTTCCTATTATTGATTCCGTTGCGGCTATCTCCTGCGGTGTTTGTAATGGAGAACCTGTCTTGGATTTGGATTATGAAGAGGACGCTACTGCCGGGACAGATGCTAATTTCGTTATTACAGGATCCGGAAAGTTGGTGGAAATTCAAGGAACCGCAGAACACGCTCCTTTTTCTGTTCAGGAGTTCTTACAATTGTTGACTCTGGCTCAAAAAGGAATTAACGAGATAACTCTTTTACAAAAGCAAGTTTTGGAGGATTAATATGTCTGCCATTCAACTGGTTATCGCTTCTCAAAATGAAAATAAAATAAAAGAATTTCAGTCTATTTTAAAGCCTCTCCATGTTCAAGTTCTTACCGCAAAAGAACTAGATTTGACCAATGTGGATGAAATGGGGGAGACTTTTAAAGAAAATGCTTTATTAAAAGCAATTTCCGCTTCTAAAGAAAGTGGACTGCCTGCTATCGGAGATGATTCCGGTTTGTGTATTCATGCTTTAAAAAACAATCCGGGAGTCTATTCGGCAAGGTTCGCTCAAAAATACGGAGGTTTTGAAAAGGCTTTTGAGGTAATCTTAAATGACTTAAAAGACACAGAAGATAAAACGGCTCATTATTCTTGTGTTATTGCCTTTGCTTTTCCCAATGGGAACGCGCAAACTTTTGAGGGGCGTATTGACGGAACAATCGTTTCTCCGAAAGGAAAGGGAGGGTTCGGATATGATCCTATATTTATGCCACAAGGATATCAGAAAACTTTCGCAGAGCTTCCGGAATCCCTTAAAAATAAAATCAGCCACCGCGGTCGTGCTATGGCTGATTTCCTTAACGTTGTTCATGACTTTATTCAAAAATAACTTTGAATAAATATGAATCCGAACAAAATCCGTCGGAATTATTGCATTCCGAGGTTTTTATGTTTGGCCAGCTGCTTGATTCAGCTTGAAGTTGGTCGCAGACATCTTGAGTCGGAAGGCAGGTTTTTATAACAATTCTTTGTTCGTTTTTGCTTACATTAACGGCGTAACTTCCTCCAAAAGGACTTTCTGGTATATCTATTCCATCGTTTTTTAAGGTTTCGTTACTTCCATCAGGATATGTTTTCATCCAAGAATATGTTTGAGCGATATCGTCGGAGAGGGTTAGTATTTGATTGGTTGTTTGCATCATGCGAAATTTTAACATGACTTGGGAATATCCGGCTAAGGCACTAACGGCTATAATTCCGATAATAGCTAAAACGCCTAACATTTCTATCATGCTTCGTCCTTGTTCTGTTTTATTGTCTTTCATAGAAACCTCCTTATTATATGTTAACGCTTTAATTTTTCTAAGACAAGTTCTTTTTTTTCTGGAAAGTTCATTTTTATCCAGATAGTTTCTGCTTCTTTTATTTTTCTTCCTAACTCAGGACCGGCTAAAAAGCCTTGTCGTGTAAAATCTGCGGCTGTAATCGGAAATTTCGGGGCTGTTAGATGGTGCAGTTCTTGAGACTGAGCGAATGAAATGGGACGATTTAATTGAGCTTGTTGGATATAAAGCGCTTTTTCTACTAACGCTGGGGTGAAAAAATAAGCAGCTTTTCGGCGCTTTGAGTACGAAGATAGGTCTGTTTTGGCAAGTTTCCTTAAACTTTCCAATTCTTTTTTTTCTTTGTTGCTGAGAGTTAAGTCTGGAAGGGAGAACGGATCTTTTAGAATTAAGAACAAACGAGGAAGGACACCGAAAGAACGATTTCTTTTTTTCTCAAGGCTGATGAAGTGGGCGAGGGTTTTGAATGAAGAGGGTGTGTTTAATAGTCTTTGAAGGATTTTATATTTTCTCATAAGTTGAAGTGTTTGAGGGGCTCTCGGAAGAGCAAGAATTTTAAAGAGTTCTTTTTTCTTGCGTTCTGAAGACAAACGATCTAACAAACAGGCTGTTTTTCGGCAGGCTTTGAGTTCTCGAAGAGGAATCTTTTTCCCGGAATACTGTCCCCAAAATCGAAAAAAACGTAAGATTCTTAATGCGTCTTCTTTTATTCTTTCTTCGGGTTCGCCGATAAAACGGATGCGGGATTCTTTTAAATCCTTAAGTCCGTGGAAAAAATCATATATATTTCCTTGAGAGTCCATATAAAGAGCGTTGATTGTAAAATCTCTCCGTATTGCGTCTTTCTTCATTTCTGTGGAAAAAACAACGCGAGCATGTCGTCCATCTGTTTCTATATCTTCGCGGAAGGTCGTTAATTCTATGGCTCCAGTCGGAGACAAAATAGTGATTGTTCCATATTTTAATCCGCTTGGAATAACTCGATATCCGTTTTCTTTCAATAAGGTTATACTTTGCTCCGGCGGTAGAGAACTTGCCATGTCAATATCTTCAATCGGGTGGTTGGTTAAAAGATCTCTCACAGCTCCTCCGATGAGGTAGGCTTTATTTTTTAAGACGGACATTATTTTTAAAATGTCAGATGTTAGAATTGTTTCTGGTTTTTTCATTATTTTAAGAGTATATCCTTATTTTTAAAAAAAGCCGAGATGTTTTTTAAGTATTTTATGAAAGGTGAGTAAAGAGTTTTCTTGACCAGAGTAAAAATTAAGAGTAAAAGAAATTTTATGATGATAACTACAACAAAAGAATTAACAGATCTTTGTCGGCGTTTAAAAAAGAAGGATTTTATAGCGGTTGACACGGAATTTATACGAGAAAAAACATATTATGCTGTTTTATGTTTGATTCAGATTGCGAGTGAAGATGAAGCATGGTTAATAGATCCATTAAGCAGCCAGTTAAATTTAGATCCTTTATTAAAATTACTTCGGTCTAAAAAAGTTTTAAAAGTTTTTCATGCGGCGCGGCAGGATATTGAGATTTTTTATGATTTAATGGGCAAAGTTCCCACGCCTGTTTTTGATACGCAAGTAGGTGCGATGGTTTGCGGTTTGGGGGAGAGTGTTTCTTACCAGATGTTGGTGGCAGATTTTTTGAAGATAAATTTAGATAAAAGCAGTCGCTTCACGGATTGGAGGCATCGTCCTTTGTCTGAAAAACAAGAAAAATATGCTTTATCGGACGTGACATATTTAGTCTCTGTTTATCAAAAAATGAAGGAGAGGTTGGAACAGACAGGACGTGACAAATGGGTGCAAGAAGAGATGAACCGTCTGCTAGATCCGGCATTGTATCGAGTTGTTCCTAAAGAAATGTGGCGGCGCATCAAAAGACACTCGGACAACCCGAGGTTTCTCGCGATATTAAGAGAAGTGGCCGCGTGGAGAGAGGAAAAAGCGATTATGCTTAATAAACCTCGCAAGCATGTTTTAAAAGATGAAGCTATTTTGGAAATAGCGGCGACATGTCCTCAAAGTATCGAGGAATTAGCGCAGTTGCGAAGTATGAACTCAGGGTTGATAAAAAGTTTCGGACAAGATTTCCTAAATGCTGTGCAAAAAGGAAAAGATTGTCCAGGGAACGCATGTCCGAGAGTGGAAAAAAGAAAAAATTTTCCTCAGGGGCGAAAGAATATCGTAGATATTTTGCGTCTTTTATTGAACTTGGTGGCAGAGCGTGAAAAAGTAGCGGCTAAAATTATAGCGACAACAGAGGATTTAGAAAGAATGGCAGAATCAAATAAAGCGGATGTTCCCGCGATGAAAGGATGGCGATACGTTTTGTTTGGTCGTGATGCAATGTCATTTAAACAGGGAAATATGGCTGTTCGGTTTAATTCAAAAACGCGGGAAATAGAGTTTTTTGACTATAGGAATTAAAAAAATATAATGGCTTGGAACAAATAGAAAAATCATTGTTGACAAAATAAAAAAGGGAATATAATCAATTTGTTTAATGTTTTTTTATTTTAATTTATTTTAAGGAGGAAACAATGACACCACTAGAAAATAAATGTTTATATATAGCAGAAAAAATGCATGAAGGAGTCTTTTTTGGCAAAGGCTTGAATATGTTGGATCAAATAAAAGGAACATATGCTCTTATGGCAGAGAATACAAAGTTAAAAGGGAAAGAAAGAGAAAATGCGTTAAGTGCTGTGTTTTTACATAAGTGCTGGGAAAAGAAACGCATTGCCGAGAATCTTGAGCCTATGACAATGGATGATATTGAAAAGCACACGAATAAAGACGTTAGACGAATTGTTGAAGAATTAGCTTCCGAGCCTGACGAGAAAGCGTCTCAAACAAAGATGGAACAATGGCAAGAGAAAGCCCAATGGTCTAAAGGGTTGAGCTTGGCGGCACGAGAAATTTTATTAGCAGAGAAAGTTCAAAATTTTACAGTTTCCCGTGATAAACCGAATCCAAATAAAACACCAGAATGGCATAAAGAATATATTAAATCTCGGATGTTAATGGTTGAAGCTTTGAAGGAAACGAATGAAAATCTTTACCAGGCGGCATGCGAAGTAAAGGATTCATTTGAAAGAAAATTAAAGGTCATTGATTCAAATAAGAAATTAAATGATCCTTTAAATCAAAATACTAACATGAAAGAAAGAGAATAAGCGAGGCTTGTTTTTTTACAGGTTGTTTGTTAGATATAAAAAATCTTGTTTGCAAGAACAAAAAAAGCCCGGTTTTTTTTAATAAGGGAGTACAAAACCGGGCAGAGAGTATATCCCGCTTTGGTGGAAACGCCGTGGCGGGATAAATTTCTTTTAAATTTGAGAACATCCGCTTTCCAGATATTCATACCCAGGAGCGCAACAATAACTGTCTCCGTTTTCTTTCGTTGTTACTTGTCCTTTGCATTCACATCCGTCTGTCATCTTGTATCCTGTCTGCGGGCAAACGCCTGGTTCTGCACATTGCGGAAGGTAAACTACCCCGCAATTTGTTCCGTCATAGTCACATTTCTCGCCACAACTTTTCCCATTGTAATAACAAACATGAGGAGGAGAAGCATATGCATGATACTGACAACTGACTCCCGTGTTTTTATTGACACAGCCGTAATATCCTCCCCCACTGACATATCCATATTCGAATCCTTCCGGACACCCGGGATCTGTACAGACCCCCTGATCTATGGTCCCCGTATGCGTTATCGTGGCACATTTTTTCCCAGCAGAATTATAACAATATTGTCTATATGCTCCGGCAGTTGTCTCACAATAAACTTCTGTATCCGGGTATTTGCAATACCCCTTCCCCGATGTATCTGTAAAATACTCCATTCCGTTACGGCATTCTTGTTCTTTACAAG
>CALXXA010000050.1 GCA_944392585.1 uncultured Alphaproteobacteria bacterium
CAGAACCGCCTACTATCCAAACTTCCCTTCCTCCTTCTTAATCCTTCCATTCCTAACCTCCTTCTTCATACGCTTCCTTCATCCCTTCTTCTATACCCTATCTTTAAAACTGTCAACTCTTTTATTCAAAACCATTTCTTTTTCTGTTTAAAAATTAAATAACTTTCCCATAAAAACACTTATTATCTTGTAACTTTTTATTTTCTTAACGCTATCTCATTGATACGTTTGACCATAGAAAAAAAACCATTGCGTCGAGTCGGAGATAAATGATTATTCAACCCTAGTTGTTTAAAAATTCTACGAATGTCTACTCCTTTTATTTCTTCTTTTGTCTTCCCAGAGTATGCCAGTAAAATAATCGCTATCAATCCTTTAACAATCAAAGCATCACTATCCGCTCTGAAAAAATATGTATCATCACACTTGTTATAAGTCAACCAAACCTGGCTCATACACCCTTCCACCTTATTTTCTTCCGTTTTCATATAATCCGGAAAAGGTGGAATCCCTTCTCCTAAATCAATTAAATACTTGTATTTATCTTCCCAATCTTCCAAAAAAGAAAAATTATCAACAACCTCATCCAATGTCATTTTTCCCCTCCTTTATGGAATTAAAGGAGCCAACGCTGCGGAAGAATCGGAATCCGATTCTGTTTGAGAAACTGTTCCTTTCGGTTTATCTTCCGTCATCTCCGACTTATTTGGGAAAACTAACTGATCATTTAAATACCACCCTTCCTTATTGTATTTTAAATGAAAAACATCTACTGTCTGATTCTTCTCATTTATAGAATGTTCAGCGGTTGCTAAATAGGGTTTTAAGAAATCGAACATTCCGCCTTGAACTTCACATAATTGAGAAACCTTTGATTGAGCCTCTGCTACTTGTTCAAGCATGGTATTTTCAACTTGTTTTGACTGCTCCACCTGATTCATCAAAGCCTCCGCTTCTTGTTTCGCTGCGGCACATGCTTTTTCATCGATCTTTTTCTCAGGAACAATAAAATTAAAATTCACAACGTTTAAAGTACCTTCAAAGGTTCTATTTTCCGCCCTTAAAAGCCCTTTTAAAGTGACTGAGTAATTCTTGGATCCAAAAGATATCTCGTTGACATGAATATTTAATTCTTTTTCAAATAAACTTATAAGTGACTCTAACTCCTTTTGTTTTTCAGACGGATTCTCTTGATCATCTTTTTCATTTATCACCTTTTGATTCAAGTCAATCAACTGACGCAATACTTTTATATCTATGTCTGGAATCAATACGCTAATTGTCATATATTCTGGGAATTTTTCTGATAATTCAGGTGTTTCTTCTGCCACAAAAATATCTTTGAAATATATGTTCGTTAAAAAATCAGATTTTCCCGGTTTTGATGACTTTGACATATTAACATCAATCGATACATTCGTTCCAAGCTCTTGGAAAGGTAAAAACATCGATGTAATTCGTAAGTCATTTATGTAAGAACTAATTTTTGCTTCCCCTACTTCCCAGAAATCCTCTCCGGATAAATTATTTAAAGAAACAGAGGGTATTTCAAATAAACTCATCCATTCTTTCACCCGAACAGACCCTATGGGTAAATTCAGGAAAAGTCCCTCCACCCCGGTTGCTCTCTCTATCTTTACATTCTGCTCCGGCAATGGCGTCACTAATGACTTCCCTAATATCTGATCCACAACAAGAATCTTCGCCCCTTCCTGTTTCATTTCTGCCTGATTTATTGTCACTCCTTGCCCAACGGATATATTTAACGCCGGGACAAAAATAATCTTATAAGAAAAATTTTGAACTGTAACACCGCTTTGCTTCATTTGCTTATATAACATCGGACTCAAATACTCAACTTCCGACAAATTTACTTCATAGGCGGGATATCCATTAAAATCAGAAACCTTGTTAAAAACAATTTGATATTCGGGGAAAACCGTTTCCTCTTCAGAATCTTCTTTAGCTAATTCTTCTGTCAAAGAACTTTGCGGAATCGTCAAAAGATATCCTTTTTCTTTCGGTTCTATTTTTAATTCTCCGGATAAAGATACTGAAGAAGATAAAATATCCTTCTTAAATAGCTCTAACAGAGCCTGCCCTTCTCCGGAAACCTCGTTCCCTTGTTGAGCGACAACCGTTTGTTCAGAAGATGTTTTTTCCGTCTCATTCTGCTGTGCGAAAGCTATCGTTAGAATACATCCGCTTAAAAGCGCTATTAAAAGAATTTTTTTCATTTTCCCTCCGATAAATCCTCTGGCAAAATTGTTAAATGGAAATCATATGAAATCTCACCTTCATCTTCATTTTTATAAATAACACCTAAAAACTCGCTTGCCTTATAGACCTCCGCAGGGGCATCGTTTGAATTCCCTTCTTTAATATAAAGCCCTTGCGTATTCATTAATGATTGAAAGTATTTTTCTAATTTTTGAATTTCCGTTTTTGTTAGCATGAATCCCTCTTTAATTTAACTTTTCTGTTACAAGACATAATTAAGTAAAATAATAGATGAAAAAAAACTTTTTAAAAAGCCTTTTTTTATGTATAGTAAAAAAAATGAATGAAAAAGAAATCTCAATAGCTCCGATGTTGAGTTGGACAGATAGGCATTTTAGATTTTTCCTAAGGAAAATTTGTCGTCATGTTTTATTGTATACAGAGATGATAAATGAACATGCTCTGATTATGGGAGATAAAAACAGATTCCTAGCCATACACTCGGAAGAGCATCCGATTGCTTTGCAAATTGGAGGATCAAATCCTAAATTAATGTCTCAATGCGCTGCCATCGCTCAAACATATGGATTCCAAGAAGTTAATATCAATGTCGGATGTCCTTCTTCTAAAGTTCAGGCCGGAACTTTCGGAGCTTGTTTAATGGCACATCCGGAAGTAGTCGCTCGGTGCATCGAAGCAATGGCCACCAAGACAACTATTCCTATTACTGTTAAAACACGTATTGCTTTAGAAGGTCCCGGCGACGGATATGAAGAATTATATCATTTTATTCAAACAACTCAAAAAGCCGGATGTCAAAAATTTATTATCCATGCTAGGAAAGCTCGCTTAAAAGGGTTTTCTCCAAAAGAAAACAGAGAAAAAATTCCTTTAAATTATCCTTTGGTTTATAAAATTAAACAGGAATTCCCGGAATTAAAAATTATCCTTAACGGAAATATCATTTCTTTATCAGATATTAATCTACACTTAAAAAAAACTGACGGCGTTATGATCGGCCGCCATGCTTATATAAACCCTTATTTTCTCGCATCAATCGATTCCCTTTATTACCAAGACCTTCATGCGATTCCATCTAGAAAAGAAATTATTGAAGGAATGATTCCTTACTTGGAAGATCAAATCAAAAAAGGGATAAAAATTCATTCTATGACACGTCACATGATGGGACTTTATTATCAACAGCCGCAAGCTAAAAAATTTAAACAGGTTCTCAGACAAAATAATTTAGAGGATTTAAAAAAATTTTTACATTCCTAAAAAACAACATACAGGAGCATGATCGGAAGGTTTATTTTCTCCTCGCCAACTTCTCATAACGCCAGCATATGTCACTTTATCTTTTAAAAGCGGAGATACGTATATCGTATCTAAAAAAATACCTTGATTTTTAAACCATGCTCCTCCCTGGAAATCCCAAAATGTATACATACTTTCTTCTTTTCGAAAGTCCTTTAACGTATTTAAAACACCCGTATTTAAAAATTCCTTTAATTTATCTCTCACGGGTTGGATCATTAACGCACTATCTCGAAAAAGTTCTGGATTGTAAACATCTTTATCTTCAAAGATAATATTGAAATCTCCTCCCAGAATAAAATTTATATTTTGTTTCAGTAAACTTTTAACATAAATTGTCAGAGTGTCTAAAAATCTTAGTTTATATTCCAATCGTGAAGAATCTTCAGGATTATGAAGAGGCGCTGTTCCATTGGGAACATAGATGCTTATATATCTTATTTTTTCTTTTGTTTCGACCTCAATAAACCGAGCCTGATCTTGGAAACCTGGTAATGATGCACTCACCAGCTTGAGTGGAGTTTTTGATAATACAGCAACGCCATTCCATGATTTTTGTCCATGAGCTATCGAGTCATATCCTTTACTTTGGAAATCTAACGTAGGAAATAAATCCGTTTCCATTTTAATTTCCTGAAGCAATAATACATCTGGATTCTCTTTCTCCAAAAAAGAGTCTACTAAAGGTTTTCTGGCTCGTAAAGAAGCCACATTCCATGATACAATTTTTTTCATGACAATTCCTTTCTTATTTGTTATACTCATTTCTATGAAACAGTATATCTCTTTTATTTCAGTTGTCACTTTTTTCCTAATAACAGCCTTGCCTTTTCCCTTGCAAGCAGAAATTTGCAGTTCCTATCATCATCCTGTTTCCGTTCGTGTCAACATCAATACGGGGAAAGTAACTTATAACAACTCTTTATACAGCTCCCAATTCCCGACAAAACCACCCCATACCGTCACCGGATTAACAGTCGCTCAACTCACGACAAACATGACCGCAAAATTATATGTTCAACAAAATTCAAATAAAACCTGCGTCGGGTTAGATGAATTGACTATCAATATAGGTTTCCCCCAAATTAATGTTTACATTGATAAAAAATATCGCCCGGGTTCTTGTCAATATAATGTCATCAAAGAACATGAAAAATATCATGTCAGAGTCCAACAAGAAGGATTAAAATTTTTCAGTCCTAAAATCAAAAAAGCATTTCAAATTGCCGCGAAAAAAGTAAAACCTCGCCCTTTAAAACAAAACGAGCAACCACAAAA
>CALXXA010000051.1 GCA_944392585.1 uncultured Alphaproteobacteria bacterium
TTAGAATATAAAGATTCTTCAAATTTTTCCATATCTGGAATTAAAGATGAAAGCGCTTTATAAACCTTTTCTATTCTGGTATCAATAGAAATGTTTGGAATAGAAAGTCCAGCCTTTTTAGCATCGACTTCTCTTTTTCTTATTTTTGAAATTCCACCAGAATTATTTTTCACAAATGTTGCATATTTTGAAATGTCTTCTAAAGAAATACCCGCCTTTGATAATATACGAAAAGTTTCTCCCTCTACATATTTTTGAATCTCGGCATACATTTCTTTGGCGCCCTGAAAACTTCCATCGCCTTTGCGAGTAACACCATCCGCTGCGGATTTGGCCGCCGCCTCCATTTTTTTCACAGCTTCTTCTATGGCTCTTACAGAAACATTAACATTTATATCTAATTTGTCGTCCATTACTTACCTCCTCCCAACTGTTTAACAAAGTCGGTTGATATATACTTTTTTATTTCCTCTTTTGACTTTTCAAAAAAATATTCATTCTCTTTCTTGCCCTCAATCGGCGTTTTCCAATGTCGGTCAAAAGAACGGACCTCTTTTTCACGAAATTTTGAAAGAAAATATTCTTCCTCCGAGACGATTTCGTGTACTTCCCTTCCTCGATAATCTTTCCATTCGATTTTTGATTCATCTAAGAAAATTATCACGGCGGGAGGAGATGTTATAACTTCACAAGAAATACTTTCTTGCATTTCCTCCAGAGGAACGTAATTTTTTTGGGGATGAAATTTTGAGTTTATGCTATAAACAGCAGCTATTTGTTCTTTGAAAATTTCTATTGCCTTATTCCCCAATTCTGTTAATAGGCGCTTTTTTTCTATATCTTTTTTCTTTCGAAAATCGACAAGGTCAATATCAAATACAAAATTCATACGTTCCCCTCCTTTAATTTATTTTTATTTTTTTCCTATCACAGAACGAACGATTCTATTTGTATTTTTTACTTCCATGACGTCTTCTTCTTGTTTTGATGCCTCGGCACGAGTTTTCTCAGTCGCTTTCCCGACGGCTTTGGCCGCTTCATAGGCAGCATTATCCACCCCCTCTTTAATCTGTACTAAACGAGGGTCTTTATAGGCTTCAAAATCAGCCAACGTCTTGATAAATTCTGTACTACCCGCAGTTGTAAAATTCTTAAAGGCTTCGGTAAGTCCAGACACAGAAGTCGTATCCATACGGGAAACAATATCCAAAAGCTCCTTAAGATTATAATAAGAAAACGCTTGCTCTACACGCCTTCTCACTCTTTCATAGTCTTTTTCACAAAATTGAAGAATATAATCTCCTATCCCAGACCCCCATAGAACATCATAAAATGCTGGCATCTTATATATGTCGGGAATATCATAGTCGATGTTAACAACATAAGCAAGAAGGGCATTAAAAGTAAGAGAAATTTCAAGGCCGCCTGAAAAACTCACTGCATCGCCCTCTTCAACCGTAATATCATATAAGGTTTTATCTACCACATAATCCTTTTGTTCACTAAACAAAAACGGGCGAATAACCAAATCTTTCTTATATTGTTCAATCTTTTCAACATTTTCTTTCTTGTCTGGCTCAACCATAAACTCGGTTAAATCCATAAACATATCTGCAAGATTGATATACTTTATTGTTTCCATCTTTTACTCCTCCTGGTCCCCTTCTGGGTCTTCTTTTTTCTCTTTCACAATTCCAATTCCAACAGTCGGAAGAATATTCTCCCCCGAAGAAAAGAAATCTCCAAGCTCTTCTTCTTCGGACATGTCATTATACAACGAAACCATAGCCATCGATGACCATTTCACTATTTTTTGAATAATATTATCAGGATAACCACGGCGCTTTAGGCTTGTAGTAAAATAATGCCTCATACAGTGCGGATAAAATGGTATTTCCATCATACGACTTAGCCTTTCGCTCCACGAATTAAGCGTAGCGGTATGCGCCTGAAGATATTGTCCGTTTTTATAACGAACAAAAAGATAAGGGCTTTTAATGCCTTTTTTTTCTCGCTGTTCGAGCCAAAGCTTTAAATATGGGTCAAAAGTTTCCTTGAAAACAAGACGAGATATTTGCTTTCCTTGTTTCCCACGTCCTTTAGTGCGTATTTTCCCCGTTTCGTACATACAATTTAAAACAATTTTCTGTTTTGATGTAAAAAAATCCACTTCCATTTGTAGCACTTCGCTCTTTCTCATTCCAGAAGACATAAGAATGGCAAGATAACAAGCAAGTTCATAATGCTCATGATTGACCAAATAATCAAGACACCATTCTATTTTTTCATCTGTCATAACGGTTTTTTCTCGTACTTGGGTTTTTGGAATAGCATCAAGAGCCTTTATATTATTCCTGAATTCAGGATACTCGTCATCAAGAACGGTTTCTATATAATTGGAAAGAGAACTTAACACCGCCCGAAATGACGTGATTCTGCTTGGACTGGCCTCGAGAATTTCACTGACCCATCCAAAAAATCGAACAAAGTCTCGCTTTTTGATTTTCGTAAAAAACATATTTTTATTATTTTCTTGATTCCACACAAAGAAAATACGTAGCTGATTTTTATATTGAACAATGGTCGATGCAGCCCTATTCGAAGAAACGCAATAGGATAAAAAATCTTCCATTAGCTCAAGATTTTCGGACAATACGAGCGCAAGTTTTTCTTCCGTAACAAGATTTTTATTATAATTTGTCTGCCTTCCCACAGAGCTCCACCTCCTTTTTTATTTTCAAATTTTGTAAATAACCGATTTTTTCTTCGGCAAGAGAAACATCTCTTTCTCTTTTGTAAAGCTTTGTTTTTTTTTTTTTTT
>CALXXA010000052.1 GCA_944392585.1 uncultured Alphaproteobacteria bacterium
AGCTGAAAAACTTGATGAAGCCGGAACAAAAACGCAGGGTCGAGGTTGATGCGGAGGAGTTAATAAAAGCGGAAGGGCTGGTTTTGCGTCCCGGTCCAAAAATAAAAATAGATGCTCAAATTATAGACACCATTCGGCAGGCAATTTTAAGCTGCCATCAGGTTAGGTTAAAATATAAGAGCAAAATGGATGGCAGAATTTTTGATTATAACCTGATTCCGTACGGTTTTTTATATGGACAAAGGGCACATTATTTAGTGGCGAAGCATAGCGACGGATGGGATTCCGGGAAAGCACACAATTTTTCTTTATCGCATATTTTAAAAGCCGACATTTTGCCGGAAACTTTTACTAACGATGATTTTAATTTGGAGGCGTATGCCCAAGAATCTTTTGGGGCTTGGCATGAAAAGCCTTTTGACGTGGAATGGCTCTTTAGTCCGAAAGTGGCAGAAGAAGCCAAAACCTTTATCTTCCACCCCAACCAAACTTTAATCGAAAATCCTGATGGCAGTCTGACTGTTAAATTCCGAGCCGGCGGGAAATTGGAAATGGATTGGTTCCTTTATACTTGGGGCGATGAGGTTAAGGTTATAAAACCCAAAAAATAAAATGCCGGATAATAAGCAATCAAACTTATAAACACCTTTAACATCCCCTACTAATTATATTTAAAATGTAGTGGTTGTAGTAAATCTCTGTGTAAGCTGTTAAGTATTTTTTTATACACATATTATTAAATTGAAAAGCAATGCTGTTGATGAAAAAAGTTATATTTTTCATACGGATAACATAAGGAAATTTAATATATCAACTTATTCACATCATGTTAATTATCTTATCAGACAGTGTATAAAAATGGAAAAGTTTTAGAATTATGGTATCAAAAAAATATATCTGTAATTAATTTGTTTCTTCCTTGCTTTTTTCGTATAAAACATCAATCAATTTAACCATAGCATATGTATCTTGGTAACAATAGTCTTCCAAACCTTTAAATAGGATTTTTTCTTCTTCGTCAGATAATGTTCCGGTCAAAAAAGCAAGGTATCTGTCCATTGCCTGACTACCGTTAGCGATTTCCATTTCGGTATAGCTCAAATCACAAAAGGCAGGAAGAACATATTTAATTGATGCGGAACTATGTTGCTTTGGGCTGTATAAAGCTCTCTGTCTGAACGGAATTAATAAATCAATAATACGGCTGTTGATTTCCAGCAGACTTTCGGATAAGTCTGTGAATAATTCAGCAAGCTCTCGATTGCGTGTTTTTTCAAAGTTGTCATTATAAACAATTATAGACCCTTTTTTCCCACAGGTTTCGACCAATGCTTCGGCCAAAAAACGCCGAGGATCTGTTTTTTCCTTGTGTAAAAAGCTGATATGTTTGAGCTTGCCGCCTTTGCTCTTCTGAATATGGAGAGAAAACTGGAATGGAATTTGATTATAAGTGCCCGAATTTTCAAAAAGAGGAATGGCCGGCATAATGCTTTCGTAGTCTAAATAATATAAAGGATATTCCAGCGAATTGAGAAAGGCTGTAATTTCCTTTTTATCAATATGTATCGTATTTTGGAGATAACATTGAACATCAATAATATTTTTGTCATTGCAATATTCTATAATATCTTCCTTGATTTCGGCAGAGCCTCGGCGCTTATAAACCATATCGGCAGTCGGATTTTTCAAAACATCAAATATAGAGTATTTGGGAATATCTTTTCCGCAGTAATGAAAAAACGGACAATCAACGCAATTTTTGCACAAATCAACTTGCGGCTCTGTTGAAGTTTGCTGTATATCATAAAAGCGAGGGGCAAGTTCTTCAACTTCATTATATTTGCCGATGACCTCCTTAGTTACTTTTTCAAGTTTAAAGAGCTGCTTGACATCAATTGTCTTGCCTCGTTTATAATCTTTATTAAGGTGTAATACATAGCAGTCTTTTATATTATATCCGGCATTGGTAAAAACATAGGATTGAAAAGCTAAGTCAATAATATGTTCATCCTTTAAGTCATTAGAGCTTTTTATTTCAACCAAGTCCCAACCATTTCCGTTTTTCTTCAAAATGTCTATTCGGCAAAATGCACCCCATGGTAATTGAGCAAAGGCTTCATATAAAATAGTATGATTTTCCGCCAATTTTTTTGTAAGAATTACGCCGTTAATCACGTCCCATGGTTCTGCATTTACTATAATGCCGTTATCAAAATATTGCCGGGCAAGTTCCTGAACCTCATTGCCAATGTCGAATGAAGTCTGTTGAGCCTCATTAATGTTAGGTATTAAGTCTTTGCGATTCTTCTTTAGCCATAAAGCTTTTACGCAGTTATAAGCTGTCATATAATCAGATTTTGATAAAAACATATTTTAAACTCCTCAACACCATATTTATACCTGTTTGGGTGGCAAGAAGCAATAATTATAGTTCTATGGCGTTATGGTTTCGAAATAACAGCCTTTTTCTTGCCAATATTCCTTATAAGCCTCATCGTTTTTAATGTTACAGAGGTAACCTCTCCAAAAATTAAATTTTTCACAATTAAGCAGGTCGAGCAGTTCGCTTTTTTCTTGCAAGGACATATTCTTAAAACAGTCCGGCTCTACTTTATCTTCAATTATTAAATTATCTACCGTGTAAAGTTCTTTTTCTGTAACTTTAGGATTTTTTATGCGGATGCTGAAAATAGATTTATATTTCTCTGCCCAATAAGGAGACCGAAGAGGAACTCCTAAATACTTCTTATTTTTTACAGCAACGCAAACATGAACATGCGGATAACGAAAAGGCATTTCATTATCTTCAGTAAAAAGCGTAAATGTACGTTTCTTCGTTTCGGATTTATAATAAGGCTGTGCCAATGCTATAATACACATATTATAGGCATGATGAAGAGATGCCCATTCCGGTTTTTCATTGGTAAAAAGGCAAATGCCCTCATGCGTATCATATTCTTTAATATGGAAACCATACCAGCAATCAGGAAACCATGTCTGAATAAAATTTTTTAGTACCGGATAATTGATTACGACGCAATGCAACAGCCGTCCATTATTTTCTATCGTATAAGAATTATAAGATTCGTCTAATCCGCCAAGCATTTTTCGGGCATGCTGATGGTCGGTAAATTCGCTGTTCCACGCATAGACATCTTTGCCGTTGGTAAATATTCGCAGCATTACACAATGCTTAATTAAACTGATAAGCTGTTTTTGGCTTTTAATTTTATAAATCATGGCTTTGTTCCTTAATTTTTTAATTATATTATGGAAAGTCGCCAATTTTTGACGTTAATATTCATCTGCGTGCATAATTGTTAAAACCCTATTTGTAATAGAAGTGTTGCTCGGGTCTGGACTGTGATACAAAAAATTAATGTCGTAATAATCAATCTTCCAAAAATAAATGTCGTTTTGGAATTTGATACT
>CALXXA010000053.1 GCA_944392585.1 uncultured Alphaproteobacteria bacterium
ACCGGAGACACCATCGAAGGAGAAATCAGAGCTCCCAAAGACGGCGAAAGATATTTCGCCATGTCCAAAATCAACAAAGTCAATCATGTTGATCCGGAAGAATTACGCTATCGTGTCAACTTTGATAATTTAACGCCTCTTTATCCGAACGAAAAATTAAAAATGGAAAATGATACACCTTCCTCGACCGAACGTAAGGATTATACGGCACGCATCATTGACTTAATCTGCCCGCAAGGAAAAGGACAACGCAGTTTAATTGTAGCCCCTCCTCGTACGGGGAAAACAGTCATGTTACAAAATATCGCTCACGCCATCACCGCAAACCATCCGGAAGTCTATTTAATCATGCTGCTGATTGACGAACGACCGGAGGAAGTTACAGATATGATTCGCTCTGTCAAAGGAGAAGTTATCTCATCAACGTTTGACGAACCCGCCTCGCGGCATGTTCAAGTCGCTGAAATGGTGATTGAAAAAGCAAAACGATTGGTAGAACATAAAAAAGACGTTGTCATCTTATTGGATTCCATCACTCGATTGGCTCGAGCGTATAATACCGTTATCCCCTCTTCCGGGAAAGTCCTGACCGGAGGCGTGGATGCAAATGCTTTACAAAAACCAAAACGCTTTTTTGGCGCTGCTCGAAACATAGAAGAAGGAGGCTCTTTAACAATATTCGGAACGGCTTTGATTGATACCGGATCTCGCATGGACGAGGTTATTTTTGAAGAATTTAAAGGAACCGGAAACAGTGAAATCATCTTGGATAGAAAAGTATCCGATAAAAGAATCTTCCCCGCCATTGACATTACAAAATCCGGAACAAGAAAAGAAGAACTTCTTGTTGATAGAAACGAGCTCCCCAAGATGTGGATGCTTCGCCGAGTGTTGATGCCGATGGGTGTAACAGACGCTATGGAATTTTTAATTGAAAAATTAAAAGTCACCAAAAACAATCATGACTTTTTTGATTCGATGAACAGTTAAAACATGAAAAATTTTCTTTTCTTTTGGGCTGCTGGCATAGGCTTCACAAGCATGCAAATTTTTCTTTATTTAGAAAACGCATGGGCAAAAGCAGGCTTGATTTTTTTCATGATTTTCGCCGTATGGATTTTCGCCAAGACACCGAAAGAATTTCAAATTATTTATTGGATTGTTTTGACGCTTCTGATAACGTTCTGGTATTATGGCGTCAAACCGTCTGACAGCTCATTTTTATAGGAGGCTTTTTTATGGATACGATATTTGCGCTTTCCACATCTCCCGGTCAGGCTGGAATAGCCGTCATACGCGCTTCAGGTCCTTGCGTTCATACCATTCTTCAAAAGGTTTGCCATATAACTCACCCTCGTCCCAGATATGCGTCTTTTGCGTCTATTTACGATCTTGACGGAGAAAAAATAGACGACGCTATTGTTTTGTTCTTTAAAGGTCCGAACAGCTTTACAGGAGAAAATGTCGTAGAAATCCAATGCCACGGATCCCGAGCCGTTATTCAACATCTTTTAAAGACTCTCAGCCAAATCCCAAATTGCCGCCTTGCCGAACCCGGAGAATTCACAAAACGCGCCGTCTATCATCAAAAGATGGATTTAACCGCCGCCGAAGGATTAATAGACTTAATTCACGCAGAAACTCAAGCACAAAGAAAATGGGCCGTTAAACAAATGGGCGGCGTTTTACAAAAACTATACGATGAATGGAGAGATACCTTAATTCATTCCTTATCCCTCATAGAAGCGTACATTGATTTCCCGGAAGAAGAAATTCCACAAACATATCTGGATGATATATCTCGCGAAACACAAACTCTCATAGAGAAAATAGAATCCCACTTAGACGACAAAGGACGCGGAAAACGATTAAAAGAAGGTATTTCCATTGCCTTAACTGGAGCTCCCAATGTCGGTAAGTCTAGCCTGATGAATCAATTAGCTCAAAAAGACGTCGCCATTGTCTCTTCAACCGCGGGAACGACTCGAGATATCGTTGAAGTCTCCATGGACGTCAGCGGCTATCCCGTCACGTTCGCAGACACAGCCGGCTTACGCGAACCGACAGAAGAAATAGAAGCAGAAGGAATTAAACGAGCTCTTCACCGTATTCAAGAAGCAGATTTTGTCATCGCGATTGCAGACGCACAATCTTATCCCCATATTGATGAAGCGACACAAGAAGCCTTAAAAAACAATCCCCGCCACATTATTGTATGGAATAAAAGCGATTTAACGGAAAAAATACCTCATGAGTTATGTCTTTGCGCAAAAACAGGAGAAGGATTAGACGAATTATGGTATCAAATTACTTCCTTTGTTGTTGAAACAATGGGAACCGGATCGGAAATGATGTTGACGCGAGAAAGATACAAAACATCTTTAACAGATTGCTTAAACGCCTTAAAACGCTCTTTAACGGCGCCTGCATTAGAACTTCAAGCCGAAGAATTGCGTTTGGCCGCTCAAGCTCTGGGGAAAATTACAGGTCGCGTGCAAATCAGCGAATTGTTTGATATCATATTCAGTACATTTTGTATTGGGAAATAGTCTTTTGATATAATATAAGGAAAAAACATGGATTATGACGTTATTGTTGTCGGAGGAGGACATGCAGGATGCGAAGCATGTACAGCTGCCGCTCGTCTTGGAGCAAACACCGCTCTCATCACGCATAAAATCTCATCCATAGGAGACATGTCTTGTAATCCAGCCATCGGAGGTCTTGGGAAAGGAACCGTCGTTCGTGAAATAGACGCCTTGGATGGCGTTATGGGGCGCATCATAGATGAAGCCGGTTTGCAATTTAGAATGTTAAACCTATCCAAAGGCCCTGCCGTTCAAGGTCCCAGAGCTCAAGCCGATAAAGATGAATATAAACGCATCATGCAAAAAACTTTATTAAACTATCCCTGTCTGACCGTTATAGAAGCCGCTTGCGAAGGTTTAATTTACGATTCGGTCGGGAAAAGCGTTCTGGGCGTGAGATTGTCTGACGGAAAAGAGTTGAAAAGCACTTCTATTATAATCACGACGGGAACCTTTTTAAACGGCTTGATGCATCAGGGAGAAAATCAATTCATCGGCGGACGGTGGGGAGATATCTCCTGCACCGGCATATCTCCCGACTTAAAGGCTTTAGGATTATCTATGGGCCGCCTTAAAACAGGGACACCCGCCAGACTTGACAAAAACAGCATCGATTGGACGCAAACAACCCTTCAACCAGGAGATATTTCTCCTCAACCCTTCTCTTTTTTAACTCCTTCCCTCCCTCAAGAACAAATCCCTTGCCATTTAACACATACCACTCCGCAGACACATGCCGTCATCATGGCTAACATCTCCCGAGCTCCCATGTACAGCGGACAAATTAAATCCATCGGTCCTCGCTATTGTCCCAGTATCGAAGATAAACTCATGCGCTTCAAAGACAGAACTTCCCATCATATTTTCTTGGAACCAGAAACACGCAACGGCTCTTCTATTTATCCAAACGGTATTTCAACTTCTCTTCCCATAGACGTTCAAGATGCTTTTTTAAGAACAATCCCCGGTTTACAAAACGTCAAAGTTCTTCGTTACGCTTACGCTATCGAATATGATTTTGTGGATCCTCGAGAATTGAAAAAAACATTGGAAACAAAAAAAATAAAAAACTTATTCCTCGCCGGTCAAATCAACGGAACAACAGGATATGAAGAAGCCGCAGGACAAGGCCTTGTCGCCGGAATTAACGCCGCTTTAAAAGCTTTAAATGCCTCAAAAGATTTCATCCTCGACAGAACAAACAGTTATATCGGCGTCATGATAGATGATATCACGACTTATGGAGTAGACGAACCTTACAGATTATTTACCTCCCGCGCCGAATACCGCCTGACCATTCGAGCCGATAACGCCGATTTACGACTGACTCCCATCGGTATTCAATTCGGATGCATCTCTTCCCAAAGAAAAAAAGCGTTTGAAGCCAAAAAAAGAACTTACCTCCAAATAAAAAAAGAAGTCCAAAATGTTTCTTTTTCTCCTAAAGACCTCGCTCATGCGGGAATAAACGTTAATCATGCCAACGGAAGACGATCCGCTTTCGAATTATTAAGCTATGCGGAAATATCTTGGAATGAATTAACACGATTAATCCCTTCTTTCGCAAATATCCGCTCCGACGTCGCCGAACAAATAGAAATTGAAGGCAAATACCAAGGCTATTTAGCACGACAAGAAGCAGACATTCGAGCCATGCAACGAGATGAAGCTCTTAAAATTCCGCCGGATATTAATTATTCGCAAATCGGTGGCTTATCTATTGAAGTTCAAATGCGGTTGGAAAAATCACGCCCGGAAACAATCGGTGCCGCTTTAAGACTTCCCGGAATAACTCCCGCCGCCATAACGGCTCTTTTAGGCTATGTTAAAGTCGTTAAAAACAATCCTTCTTTACTTTTATAATAAAACATACTAAAGTTTATTCCATGTTCTTTTTAAAAAATTTTTTTCAATGGTTTTCTTTAAATAAAAAAAATGTGTCCAAGAAAATATTTGTTTTGCTGTTTTTTGCGGGCTGTCTTTCTTCCTTTGGCTTTCAACCTCATTCGTGGATATTCATTTTATTTATCACCTTCGGCGTATTATTTTGGATTTTAAATAAATGCTCTGATAAAAAATCTTTTTTCGGAACGGGTTTTTGTTTCGGGTTCGGATTAGGAGCCTGTTCTTTATCCTGGGTCGCAAACGCTTTAACAATAGATATACAAACATTCGGATGGGCCATTCCTTTTGTCCCTTTAGGTTTTGGTCTGCTGTTCGGTTTGTTTTACGGAATCTCAACCTTGGCTTGTTATAAAAGCTCTCCCGGGTGGAAAAGATTGTGTGTCTTCGCCGGAGCGTTTACTTTGTCCGAGTGGGTTCGCAGTTGGATTTTCACCGGCTTTCCCTGGAACGTATTGGGAAACGTTTGGACTGTTTTTCCTCCTGTTTTGCAAACAGCCAGCGTTTTAGGCGTTTTCGGTCTTTCTTTCATCAGTATTTTTTTGTTTTCCGGGTTATATTTCCTTTTTTCACGTCAATATAAAATACTAACGCTTCTTTGCGTGTTTTTCCTTATTATCTCAAGCGCAGGGGCTATCCGTTTGTTAACGGCGGAAAAAGCCTCTATTTGGGGACTGACCGTTCGTTTGGTTCAACCTGCTATTCCCCAAAACTTAAAGTGGAACGCCGACACTGCCGAAGATCATTTAATGGAACATATTCATTTGTCTTTATCTCCGGGAGCTAAAAAAATCACTCACTTAATCTGGTCTGAAGTCGCTACTCCTTTCCTGTTGGATCAAGACGATTATGCCCGAGCAATGACTATCAGCGCCTTACATCAAGAAGAAACTTTAATCACAGGATCTTTAAGAAAAGCCTCCTCCTCTCAATTAAGTAACAGCATTTTGGTCATCAACGATGTCGGACAAGTCGTCTCTTATTATGATAAATCTCATCTTGTCCCTTTCGGAGAATATGTCCCTTTCCAAAAAATTCTCCCTATGCAAAAAATCGTCCCCATAACGTCTGATTTCAAAGCCGGAAAAGGACCTCAAACCATTTCAATTCCTGGCGCTCCTCCCGCCGGTCTACTCGTTTGTTATGAAATTATTTTCCCAGGAAACGTCATCGACAGAAAATACCGCCCCGATTGGTTGATAAACGTCACCAATGATGGATGGTACGGTCTTAGCGCAGGACCCTATCAACACTTGGCCGCCGCGCAACTGCGCGCCGTTGAAGAAGGCTTACCCGTCGTTAGAGCCGCTGGTTCAGGTATCAGCGCCATCATCAATCCCTACGGACAAATAGAAAAAAGCTTAAAACTCGGAGAAAAAGGCGTCTTAGACGGTTCCGTCCCCCAAAAATTACCGCCCACCTTTTATTCGTTTTATCAAAATAGTCTTATTTTATTCCTCGCACTCGTTTCCATTCTCATGGGACAAATCCGAAATAAAAAAAACACGCCTCTTCATTCTCTTCGCCCCTTCCAAAGTAACAAAAAGTCTATATTCTAAAAATCGTAGCATTTTTTACAATTATTAATTGACCTTCGTACATTTTTATGCTTTATTAGAATAGTTACGTATTCAAAAGTATGGTACGGAGAAAACAGAATGCAAAAAAAGAAATCTTTAAGAGGTCGCGTGGATGGAGCCCCTAATCCAATTGACATCCATGTTGGAAATCGTGTTCGGATGAGACGCACTTTATTAGGAATGAGCCAAGAAAAATTAGGCGAAGAATTAGGTCTCACCTTTCAACAGGTCCAAAAATACGAAAGGGGAATGAACCGAATCGGCGCAAGTCGCTTGTGGGATATCAGTAAAGTCTTAAATACTCCCATAGAATTCTTTTATGAAGGTATTAATGAAGATATTGAACAATTAAGTCCTCGGCATATCAATAAAACAGATCATGCGGAAGGTTTGGAAGAATGTATCGCCTCTTTGGACGGAGACCCTATGAATAGAAGAGAAACATTGGAATTGGTTCGCGCTTATTATAAAATTCCAGATAGAAATCTGGCCAAAAAAGTATTTGAATTAACAAAATCTCTAGCGACTTCCTTTAATGCTTCCGAAATAGAAAAAGAAGAAAAATAACCAAAAGACAATATGCTTTTTTTCATCTTTTTTTCTTTGAACTTTCCGATTATTTTATTAAACATAAGGAATGTATTATGAAAAATCATTTATCCGAAGATTTATTAGAATCATTAAATGTACTGGATTTATTGCAAGAAGAAGGACTTAAAATCGTCCCTGCGTATCCTACTTCCGCTATGTTAAAAGCCGGAGCTCAAATAACAGGTCTTTCAGAGGAAACCGTCAAAAAACTTTATCTTTCCATGTTAAGTTTTTCCGATGAAGAAATTCCTGAACAGAAAAATTAAAACGTCTTTTTCCTTTCCTCCAACTGACGTTTTAATTTATAAAGCCGATTCATCCAATCGACAAAATAGGGATGGTTTTCATCATTAATGAACTGCAATTCGTATTTTACCTGCGGATGCGGTTCTGGAAAAGGAGGGCAGTTATAAAACTGCCCTTTTTGATTACAACTTGTCAATAAGATGCTTCCACCGATAACAAGGCAAACTCGCAATATCCAGGTCATTTTGTTGTACTTTTATCTGTTTTTCAAGGTTGTTATTCTTGTATTTCATATTCAAATATGCTTGAATTAACCGCCAAAGGCATATTTTTTGAAGGATTGTCACCCAAAAATTTCTAATCATTTTTCCGAGCTTGTCCTACATTTAAAGCCAAAACATCCAAAACAGATCGAATTTTTTGGAAAAAAGCATCATCTTTAGGAGTCGGTGTCAAAGCGCAAACAGCACTTGCCGCCGTAACAATAGAAGAAATAGCTATTAAAATATCTTGTATATGCGTTATAATAAAGTTCATATTTTTTCCCCTTTCAAAATAAAATAGTTCTTCTTATTTTTCTAAAATAAGTTAAAAAATAATTGAACCACTCCCATACAAATAGCGCTGATTGTCGTCAAAACGACCATTGACAACATATTTTTAATCGGCATCCATTCCGCGCGACTGATAAACCTCTTTTCAGTTTCTTTTTGCAAATTCGCCGGTAAAATTGCTATTTGCTGTCTTAATAAATCGATTTGAGTTTTCATTTCCGCAATATCTTGTTGAACAGCATCCAATCGAGCCATTAATTTCCCCAATTCAATATCTTGCATTAAATAACCTCTCTATAAAACAAGTGATTGCCTAATTGAGCGCATGGAATTAAATGCCTGGCCCATGCCGGGTGAACAGACACCGCGTGATAATGCGTCGCTCCACCTGTTGTGTCTTTCAAAGTTCCGCTGATTGCTCGCATTGCAACATGTCGGCACAGATAAAAAAGAGGTTCTTGATCCGTTATATTTTGAATAATTTCAAAGTTAACGTCATTTGGATTCCAGCAAGAAAATTGAAAAGGTTTCAAACAAATTTCCTTAACACTGTTTCCCCACCAATATCCTTCTTTTTCTCGTGCTATGGCCCATCTGTTCATAATCACGTTAGCAACAGCTTCAATTCCCGTTAAGCCTTCTCCTCTTGCTTCTCCATAAAGAGTCCTCGCTAAAACATCTTTATCCTCATATCGTTCTTGTAATGAATTCATATTCCTTCCTCCTTAGAAAACCGCCAATCCGGCTTTACTTTTAACGAATAGCTTCTTCTGGGCAGCCGAACCGGAGCATTTAACAAACATCCCGCAACAGCATCCACACCGTCATCATGATCTTTGCTTAAAGGATGCCAAGCTTCCATTTCTTTATAAAAAGCTGTTGTTTTTATTCTTTCATGAACTTTTAAACAGCCGTTTGCCAATAAAACATCGAAAGCGTCCAGTATTCTTTGAGCTTTCGCAGAATGTGACGTATAAGGCAAAACAGCACATTGAAAAGCATTTTCTCTGAAAGTTCTCTTTAAAATCTCTGGTAAAAACTTCCCGATGCCGTTTGTTTCTACATAGACAGCCGGTAAATGATTTTTCTTTGCAAAATCAAGGACTTGATAACACTGTCTTTTAGCAGATTCATCTGTGTCCTCAACAATCATATACCTGATGTCGTGTAAATAATAAAACCCCTCGTCATCTTGAAAAACACAAGCAATAACGCTTGCGTCGGCTTTCTGAGATTTCCCAAACGCCGGATCCCAAAAACAAGACGCTCCTGTCATTCGCTTACCGTCTATTTTTAATTCCGCCATTTGATTACACTCTGTGTAATCTATATCACTCTGATACCACTTAAGATTTTTTACATTTAATCTACTTTCCGTTAAGTTTGTCGGTTCCAACAGCATCTGACTGGCAAACTTTGCCGGACCGGAACGTTTTCTGATACTCTCTATTTTGCTTTGAGAAAATCTCTCCGGCCACCAGGAATCTCCCGTTTTTGTAAATATCGGCAGCTTTAAAACATTAAACCCAAATAAAAAGCCTCCCGGATCCACGCTATAAATCGTATCAAAAGCATGCGGCGTCCCAATGTATAACATAAAACCCGCCGGGACCAAAATAAAATCCAATTCCGATAATTTTAATCTTAAATCCTCGCGTTTTGCCGGTGTTTCACTTGTTTTCGGAACTTCCACATCATCACAAATAATTAAATCCGCTCGACATCCCGTGATATTAGCCCCAAGCCCTCTTGCCAATACGGAAGGATCTCTTAATTCCAAAGAACGGCGAACAGTAAATCGATCCGCCGCCCATTGATCTTTTTGAGACGGTTTTAAATGTTTTGTCAAAGGATGCTTTTCTATAACGCGTTTAATATTGCGAACCATTTTTTTAGCCAGTTCATAATCAGCGGCCATAATTAAAACACGCATATTCGGATTTTGCTTAAGCACCCAAGCACAAAACAATCCGACAAGAGTCGATTTACCCGAATTTCGAAAAGCCATTAAAAGTCCTGACTGACGATTTTCCCAGCACTCTTTCAAATACCTGCAAATACGCCGATGATGTTTTGGAGTCGTTAAATTTTGAGTTTTATTCCAAATCCAAACAAATTCTGTTAAATCAACATTCATCTTCAACATCCTCTAATTCCGCCACAGCATTTCGCGCGGCCTGTATCCAATCACTTTCTTTGTCTTGAGACATATCTTTTCCCAAGTGGAAGCTCATCAGCTTCAATAAAGTCAACAGGTGGCTTAAAGCACTTTTACAGGCTTGTTGATAAGCCGAAAAAGATTTCGCATCTTCCGGCAGAGGCGTTTGACAAAAATCCAAATAATCTTTCCAAACTGTTTTTATTTGAACCGGCAACTTACGTTTGAACTGCTTTTGCAGCTTTAAAAAGTTTTCGGTCATAAGAACCTCTTTACACCAACATAGCCGTGCTGATTTGAGCGCTTCCTGATATCAGGCTTTTTAGATTTTTTTTACTTTGAGCACTTAAATTTGCTTTAATTTGTTGAGCGGCGGAAGAAGCTATCTGCTGATTTTTTTCATTTGTTTCTTTTGTCAGATTTTGAATAACCGCCGCACTGGATCCTGAATCTGGATCGATACCCAAAGCTCCCATTTTAGCGCGCTGAGAACTAATTTGCTTTTCTAAGAGATTTTGATTATTTTGTTGTTCCGTCCATGCGTCATTTTGAATAGCCCTCACTTGTGATTTATCCGTGCTTATTCCCAAAGAATTTTGTAAAACAGATTCTAAACTACTCATTTAATTACTCACTTTCATTTCCGTTGTAACCGAGACCACTTTGCATGGTTTCGGTTTTTCACTTTTAATCCGCCATAAAGGCGTCATCCCGTCTCTCACCCATCCAAGCGCGTGTAAGCACACGTCTTTTGTTAAAGGTTCCTGATCCTTATCCATTTGAAAACCTCCGGAAAATTTTGGGATCATAACTTCTTGCAGACCATTTCCCACATCCATCTCCACAGAACTCGTCCTGACGACGCGTAATCGTGCTTGAATCAAACGAACAGCCTTTAAAGGTCCCGCTCCCATATCCGAAGAAACAGGCGGTAAAGGAACTATCTCATGAGTGAACGCTAAACCTACTTCAATTTTTTGACAGGCAAAAGGTATTGTTAAATAATCATTTTCTATTGTCATATCCGGAATAATAATTCCATCAGCAATAATTTTTACTTTTCTTCCCATCAAAGGAGACATTCCCGACCACAACTCATGAGCTCCCTCATGATCTTCCCCCAACAAAGCGCAATCCGTAAAGACCTCGTCATCAAAAGTTTCCAAACATATTTCGTTTTGCCGCTTTGTTAAAACATAGACATCATCTCCGACAACGCCGACGGCGATAAAAAGACCTTGAGTTTCTTGATGACTCCACGCTAAAACGTTTTCTGTTCGATAGTTTGTTAAAGTCGCCATGCTCCCATCTTGCATCACAACATAAACAATCCGTCTGTTTGCGTCATATGCCATATCTATCGGATATCGGATTAAATGAGACGATAAAAGAGAAACATTTTTTGCTTGATACGCTTGTTCAATGTCTTGAAATAAAAACTCTCTGACTTCTCGACCGCTTGCCGCAACAAATAATGTCGCTCCGGACACATCTATGGGAGGAACGCTGGCATATAACGGAGATCCGACCAACGTCTGCCTTTTTAATTGAATATTTGTCGGAGTTAACGGATCTCCGGAAACCATCCACTCAGCCCCGGAAGTAAAAATTTGTAAATGTCTTCCCGGAACAACCGCTCGAATAGCATTCACTTGATCCGATAAAATAGAAAATTCTATGGCTTCATCATCATTTCCTTCTCCCAAGTCAAAATTCATTATGCGAGCTGTCTTTGACAACCATAATCTGTTTGGTAAGTCTCTGGAACCGCCGATGACAAGCCTGCTCTGGAAAAAAGTCACCGAAGAAGGATAACCGCGGACGGAAGAAAACGCTGCTTCTTTCCAATCCGCCGTTTCAGAAACATCTTTTAAATCTTGTATTACCTTCGCTTCGGCAATTTGAGAAGAAATAACATTAAAAATCTCTACTTCTCCTCCGTTTAGCCGAAAGCGAATTCCCACATGTCCTTCTTCAAAAAAAGGAGCCGAAGTACTCAAAGAAATGTTTCCCGACTGTTGAGAAGGTTTTATAGAAATGGTTGTGTCGCCAAACCGAGCATAAGGCTGCAATATGGCGCCGTCTTGAGATGTTTCATAAATCCAATTTGTCAAATTCCAAGTTTCACCGACTTGTCTTGTAATCATCACGGGAGGATAATTCGGATGCACAACAAGCAACGTATCCGCGCTTTGCGTCCAATTCAAAAAAGGAATATCCTTTTCTTCCCACGGTGTTTGTAAAGTCGCTATCTGTTTTTGCGCACGAAAAATCCGAATCAAGTTCGGACAAACAACAAATAAATATGTTTGCTCTGTGTTAAAAGTAAAAGGAATTAATCTAACCGCATTTGGAATTTTTTCAATTAATCTTAATCCCGCTCTTCGCTCCACACCGCCGATAGCGTCGATAAATACATTTTTTAATGTAGCCGCTCCGTTGTCGTAACATGTCAAATCCGTTCTTCCCAACACGTCTTCAGATACTTCTCCGGAGGTAAAATTCGTTTTATGATGAATAACCTGGCTCATCCGCGCACTCCTATCAAAGGGAAATCCCAAATAGCATTCGGAATAGATTGCTGTCCGTCTATCAATTTTGCATTTTTAAACTCATCTTCTGCCGCCTTTGTTAAATATTCCGCTCTGGAAGTGCTTTCCGTTAAAGGCAAACAAAACTCCGCCGCCAATCTGGCAATCAAAGCCTGGTCAAAAAACGGTGGAAAGTTTATTTCTTGAGGACGAAAAACATATGTTAAAGTAATTTGCTTTTGATTCGCATGCAGCTTATTCTCATGAATACGATAATCTACTCCTAATCCTCGCCGCCCCGAGCCACAAGAAATCGCTCGTAAAAAATCAGCCGGCAACGCAAATGCATACTGATAATCGGCAAAAGGTTCCTCTTCCAACAAAGCTAATCCCGTTTGAGCCGTCGCAAAACGCCACGGATGTGCCGATAACATTGCATCTCTCACAGATCCGTATAAATAAAAAGCCACATCTGCTTCCGCCGTTCCTTCATGAAAAGATGAAATACCTTGAGCCCCTATTTTAATTAACGCACGCGAACATAAAGCTATCGCCGTAGATGCCATTTTTTCCTCCTTTTTTTTAAAAAAAAGGGACCTCTTTAAAAGGTCCCTTCCACTCATTAAGCCGCTTTATCTAAAATTTCAAACTTGACGACACCTTTTGTATCAATCAAACACGCTCCTTGACTCATCATGTTGTTGACAAAATGAGCCGCATAATCTCCATGCCATGTAATGTCCGTCTTAATGTCCATTCCAACAGCATGCCCCACCGCGTTTTTATGATAAATAAAACATGTATGCGAAGCCGTTTCTCCGGATCCAGACGCCGGTAATCCCGTGTGCATAATAAAGTTAATTCCTAACCATTTACGACTTTCACACCCCGCAACAAACGGCGTTTTATTTCCAACATAATCCGCACTTGAAAATTCTTCAATCGACAATAATTGATTCCATGCTTGAGGAGAAACTATTGCATATCGTTCTCCATCATCCGGAACATCCTCATTGTTCAATAAAGTAAAAGCTTCTAAAATCAAAGCTTTTGTTAAAGTTGTTGCACCAGATCCAACGCTTGTTGTTGTTGTCTTTAAAGCGTTAATAATCAATTCGTCCGTTTTACGACCTAAAGCATATGCTCCCGCTTGAGCAACAACTTTTCGTTCGTCATGCCCGACTTTCAATTCGTCCAAAGAATCAACCCATTCTCCCGCATAATAATCGCTTAAAACACATTCCTTAGGCGTATGCGACAACTTCATAGTCGGTACTTGCCCATTCCGCGTTTTTGTCGCTGCAACTCCTTTTCCTATTATCTGAAAAGTCGTAGACGCTCCTTGAATATTGCTCTTGGAACGAACAGTTGATTTCAATTTAGACCCCATTTGACTATATGCATTCACCACTTCCGCTTGAAAGTGCTTGATAAAAGATTGATCTATTGAATTTATTTCTGCCATTTATTTCTCCTTTTTATTTAAACCACGCTCAGTCTTTTTCGACTTCGCTTAAGATGATGGATATAACCGCCGAAATCCTTCCGTCACCTGACGAACAAAATCAGGATCTTGTTCTTTCCAGTATTTCGGATCCATCATCATTTTTTGTAAACTCGCTTCATCCGTCGGCGTATATTTTTCTTGCCCATTTGACATAATTTTAGGTTCTTTGCTTTGCATCATGTTATATAAAGTCATGACTCCTTCATATGTTCCCGCCAACGCACTTAAAATCGCCGGCGAGACATTTTGCTTCGCCCATACGGCAAGTTGACGACTCACCTCATTCCATTTTTCTTCTCCGCCAAAATGCCTGATTAAGGCTTCTTTTTGTCTGTCGGACTCATAATCCGCCGCTAACTCCTCAATAATAGGTAAAATTTTCGTCGCAGCTAAATCATAAACCGCTTGAACTTGCTTGTTTGTAAAACCTTGTTGAAACAACAACTCATTAACTTGCGGATCACTGGATAATAATTTATGATGACATGTTATTTCGTATTGATCCGATGTCTCTGGAACGCCTAACGCTCTGTAAAAAGCCTGCTTTTGCTCTGTCGGCGTCGTCTCGTCCGGAATTAAAAACATATGTTTTGTTTTTTCGCGTAATTCCCGATACGCATTGTATAAAGCCTCCACGTCTATTTGACCATCCGATCCTTTAAACGTATCCATATTTGTTTCTTCCATTAAATTTTCCATATTTTCTCCTTTTCTTTAAGACAACAGCGATCCTCGCCCTTGCTCTGTTAAAGCCTCTATATGAGACACCAATGCTCTTTGACCTTCTAAATAACGCATTTCGGTCTCGCTTGCAGATGAAGCCAATACGCGTTCTTTTGTTATTTTCCTTAAATAATTCAAAATCTTAGTACCATCACTCGTCTGAAAACACCGCGCAAAAGAACGAGAAATCGAAAGTCTCTCATCTAAAACGGCTTCCGTCGTCGTATTATTTAAAAAAGACCAACCCGTTTTCATTTATTTTCTCCCTCTTTTGAAACATTTTCCGCCGCTTTAATCAACTCCATCGGAACGTTCAGCGTTTCGCCAAGCCATCTCACAAAAGCCGGAACATCCAAACATTCATACGCTTGAGAACCCAATGCTCCCAAACTGGAAAGCCATGTCAAAGCATTATTCGCTTTTTCCGTGCTCTGTTTGCGCGCCAACGGAGATTGATATCCCACATCAACAATACGCCCGTCTATATATATCTCCGGAATTTCTCCCCGCCGCCTCAATATACTGACGGCTCGCTCTATCAACGGATTGAGAAGTTCTATTTGTAAACGGCTGTAAGTGGCTCCCAACACCTCCACCATGTCGCTCGAACGCTCCAACACCTCGGTCGCCGTCATTTTCGGATCCGTTATTTGTCCTAATTTATCCACCAACAGCGCATGTCTGATACGTGCTCGCAAGTCATTTAAAACCAATTGAGAAACATCAAAACTCCCCGCTGCCTCTAAAGGAGTCAATCCTTTAGATCCAACAGCTTTCGGAATAATCGCTCCAGGAGTTAATCGAATATTCGCCGGATTCAAAACTCCGTCATCTTCCGCTTGCCAAATGCCGGTTACAGAGATTGTCGCATTTTTTAAAATCAACTCAACCACTTTATTAACGGTTTTAATGTCTGGTAAAGCCTTCATCACCGGAGAACGTCCATAAATCTCTCCGGGAGCCTTCAACCATCTAAACGTAATAAACGGCGACTCGGTAAAACGTCCTTCTTTTAATACCGTAAATTCGCCAGCTCCCTCATATGCAAAAATCCGATAATCATACCCTCCCTTCAAAGACGGAATAACAGCTTCTATAATATTCGCCTTTTTTTCCTTTTCTCTCATGTTCTCTTTAAAAGAAGAAGGAATGTCTTTTTCTCCAAATCGTTTTTCCATCTCCTCCAAGCTCATCTCATGATGCCGGAAAGTTACATCCAAACGCCCTGTATTTCCTTCTTCAACATAAAGCTCGCTTAAAGGAACCGCCGTAAATTTAAAAGCAGAAGATCCTCCTATTTTTTCTTCTTCAAACAGCAAACAAGCCGTTCCAACCGTCACTAAATCTAAAAAGCACTGATGCAGCTCAACAACAAAAGAAGATCTGTCAAAATGACCTTGAAGAATATTAGATATATTTTCAAGCCCTTGACTGGCTTGACGAGCAGCTTCTCCATATAAATCAGCACCAACGCATAAATCAAACCACCTGCTCCAAGCCGGCGTCAACTCCGATAACATAGAAGCCGCTAATTGATCCACACTGTCAGGTGCCGTTCCATCAAACAACGTATCCGTTTGTAATACATTTTCACTCAATACACCTTCTCGTTGAGGCAGCGAAAAAGCATAACACTCTTTCCATGTGGATTCTAATTTGTCTCTGCGTGCTTTTGCTTTTAAAAATCTCTGATAAAGTTTTTCCGTTGAAATCATTTTACTCTCCCAATAAAGTTTTACGCACAGGCGCGTCATCTTTTAAATTCAACAAACCTCTCATGGAAGTTTGCACTGTTTCCATTCCCGCTTGTCGAGCTAGATAACTATTGTCGCGCTCACTTGTTTTTGCTTCCGAAACAACAACATTCGGAACTTTAGTGTCTATTCCTATTATTTCTTCAACTTTCTTCATTATTTTATCCTTTATTCAAAAGCTCTTATCCCGACAGACAAAACCAGAAGAGGTTTAACAAAAAACCTCCTGAAAAATCAGGAGGTTTAATTTGAATACACTTCTATCGGGTTACTAAAGACTCTTATACCACACTTTTATTCCTATGTCAAGGATTTTTTTCCTATTTTTAACAAATAGCAATATAATTGATAAGGCGTCCAAATTCGCCTATCGGTAATACCGACAAATCTTTTAGCCGTTTCGACACAAGTATAAGGCATAATTTTCATTTGATGTTTTGACGGCGGAGAAATGGTTGTTTCAACGACGCGATAGCCATGAGCGAACAAAAAGTTTTTTAAATCGCCGTCTGTCACCAGAATTAAGTCGGTATAATGAGCCAAAGGATCGATTAAAACCCATCCGTTTTGAGAGTCTCCCAAAGCGACGACACAATGATAGAATCCTTTTTTTAAAAAGCGCATCCACCAAAAAGTCGGAGATCCTCCGAATCCGATTAAAGCCTTTGTTTGTCTAAAACCTCTGCATTTCGGGCCAATCATTTCAGCCCCCTAATGGTAATTACATTGTAAATACATTTCAGAGCTAAAATCATCCTCATCCGGCTGCACTATCCCTTTGCTTATCAATATCGGTTCCATCACAAATAAAGCATCTCTCCATAAACGACATTCATCAAAACTCGCGCCAAAAGAAATATGCGGCGGCATCTGCTCTAAACCATATTTTGATAAGACTCTGACATGATATTGCTTCAAAATCCCTTTCAATACCAATCTTTTCAAAACTATTAATATATCACTCGCTTCACAAGGCCTCGCCACACTCCTCCTCGCAGAAGAAAATCTTCCTCGATTTCCTTTATGCGTCTCACACCAACAACACCATAACCATGCCTCTTCCGCCGTATAAAACGGCTCACCTTGCCTGTAATCAGCTCTTAAGCCGGATTTTCTGATCATTTTCTTTTCTCCCTTCATAGAACAAATCATGAACATTATATGTATAAGAAATTTTTTTCTCATTGTCAATAAAAAAATAGGTTTTTTTTCCTATTTACAAACAAAAATTCCTATGCTATATTGTTTTCAGGAATTTATTCAAAAAAGGAAAAAAAATATGCATCTCTCTTATGTGGAAATTTGGAAAGGAATTGATCAACTCGCCTATACCAAAAAAATGTCTTTATCAGCTATGGCTCAAAAAGCCGGTTTGGATCCAACCGCTTTCAACAAAAGCAAACGCGTCGGACCTGACGGCAGAAAAAGATGGCTTTCAATGGAAAGTCTCAATAAAGTTCTCAACGCGACAAACACAACTCTTGATGAGTTCATCCGACTCACCGGCCAAAATATAGAACCTTCACGACAAACCATTCCTCTTTTAGGCTTCGCTCAAGCCGGATGCGACGGCTTCTTTGATGACGCCGGCTTTCCCATAGGCAGCGCCGGATGGGATGCTATTTCTTGTCCGATGAGCTTGGATAAAACCGCTTACGCTTTAGAAGTGTGTGGATCCAGCATGGAACCTGTCTATCGGGAAGGAGATCGTTTAATCGTCAGCCCGGATTCCGAAATCAGAAAAGGCGATCGAATTGTCTTGAAAACAAAAAACGGTGAAGTCATGGTTAAAGAACTCAAAAGACAAACCGCCTCCTTCGTCGAATTAAAATCCTTAAACCCAGCTCATCCGGATCGTTCTTTCCCTATTCAAGAAATATCTTGGATGGCGCGCGTTTTATGGGTCAGTCAATAAAATTTCTTTTACAAAAAACACTTTATTCACAATAAACTATGAATAATATTTGATGTCTTCTCTTTGTTTTTCATAATATAAAATGAATTAATATATATTATTTTATTATTTTTACTTGTTAAGTTGTATTTTTTCTTTCCCTATGAGGTGCGCCAATTTAAAATTATTTCCCACTTTAATATGAAATTTAAAACAAACCTTGCGCTTTTTTAAAAATCTTCATATACTGATTAAAAAAAGGACTTTTTTATGAGCTGTCGTGAAATTGTATGGGATACGGAAACAACAGGATTCGATCCTTTCTCCGGCGATAAGATTGTTGAAATCGGCGCCGTGGAGTTGATTAATCACTTAAAAACAGGAAAAACTTTCCACAAATATATCAATCCTTTGCGCTCTATGAGCGAGGAAGTGATTCGTGTTCATGGATTAACAGAAGAATTTTTGTCTGACAAGCCTATCTTTGAGGAAATTTGCAACGATTTTTTGGATTTTATCGGAACAGATTCTCATCTTGTCGCTCATAACGCCTCTTTTGATATGAAATTTATTAATTATGAACTCCAACAAGTCGGCAAAAATCCTATTCCAGACGACCGCGTCATTGATACTCTTTTAATCGCAAAAAAGCTCTTTCCCGGAAAAAAAGTCAATCTAGACGAACTGTGTCGGCGTTTTCATATAGATAATTCCGCCAGAACCGTTCACGGCGCTCTGTTGGATGCAGAACTCTTGGCTGACGTTTATTTGGAACTCCTCGGAGGGAAAGAACCTTCCTTCCTTCTATCTCAAGAAGATTATTCTCCCTTTGATTTAACCGTCTCCTCGCAAAACAAAAAACGAGAACCTCGACTTTTCTCCATCCCGGAAAAAGACTTGCAAAATCACTTGTCTTTTATTCATTCCATGAAAAATTCTCTCTGGCTGCAAAATGAAAAAAATGAAAAATCTCACAATTAAAATCATACTCCTGTTCGGAAGCTTATTTTTTCAAACGCAACTCTCTTACGCTCAAATGATTGACGTCATGGGAAATATCGGTATCGGAAGCGTCTTAACAACACATGATATTCAAAATACAAACCGCATGAATCAACAAATGCAATCCCAAAATCTTCTTCACGCTCTTTCCATGAAAATCGCAGAAAATATAACCTCTTACATGGGAAATTATCACAACATGCCTGATCAAAAAATCTCTGTCGGAAAAAATGTCATCACTTTAAAAGCAAATAACTCGGGACAAAATTTCTCGGCTTCCGTTCATAACGTTACTTCGTCAACTTGCCGACAACTCGTTTCTCATTATTGGGATGGCCTCGTTTCCATCTTGGTTAATAATAAAACATATTCTCCGGCTCAAGCCCAAAAAGAAGTCAAAAACATTTGTCAAGGAAAAAACAATATTTCTCTTATATTTCAATAAATTAAATTAATGTTCAACAAGTTTACAAAGAAAAAAGAGTTCTTCGTTCAAACACAACGGCTCACGGAAATAAGAGCCTGAAAAATCAGCGGTGATAAGCGGGCAGGGCGATGAAACTTACCTCTATAAAATCAATATAAAGGAAGTCAATCCTATCACCAGAAATAAGCTGGGTGCGTCATCTTAATAAACGGAATATAGTCCCAAGCACACAGCAGAGATGCATGCCGAGTGATGAACCTTGTTTTTTTATATAAAAGAACAAAAAACCATTCTCTTTTCCAAAAAAAAATAATTTTTTTAAAAAGAATTCTTTACAAAAAGATATTTTTGTTTAAAAATGTTTCACATGAAACAAAAAACAAATCATATTGAAACACAAAATATAAAAAATGAACTGTTTCACATGAAACAATTTTCTTTTTTATCTCAAAATACAATACATAAATTGCAAATTTATGAAAAGATGTTAAAAAAATGGCAAAATTCTATTAATCTTATTTCTAAAAATACCATTCCTTTTATTTGGCAGAGACATTTTTTAGACTCCGCTCAACTTTATCCTTTCATTCCTTCTTCCGCAAGAAATCTCGTAGACCTTGGATCCGGCGCCGGCTTTCCAGGTCTTGTATTATCGATTATAGATCATGATCCTTTTAACAGAGACAGCCGAAAACCAACATCCGATCAAAGAACACCTCTTACCATTCACTTGGTTGAAAGCGATAGCAGAAAAGCTTTGTTTTTAAAGGAAATCATTCGAGTTCTTTCTTTGGAAAACATAAAAGTTCTTAACGACAGAATAGAGGACCTCCCCCCTTTTGATGCCGATGTCTTAACAGCACGCGCTTTAGCTCCTCTGCCCAAGCTTCTGGAATGGAGCCTCCCTTTTATGTCTTTAGAAAGCATTTGTCTTTTTTTAAAAGGAAATCATGTTCACGAAGAAATTGCTTCTTTAACCGAAAAATTTGATATATCTTTTTTAAATAGTTTAACTTCTCAAAACAGTTTTATTCTTCATATTCAAAGAAAAAGGCGTTCCTTATGACAAAATCACCTCTTCAACATCAAACCCGTATTTTTTCCATTGCTAATCAAAAAGGCGGAGTCGGAAAAACAACAACGGCCGTTAATCTTGCGACGGCAGTTTCTTCCTTGAAAAAAAAAGTACTTCTCATTGATTTAGACGCTCAAGGAAACGCAACCATCAGTTTAGGCATTTCACGTCAAGGAAAAAATCATAATTCTTACACCGTTCTCACAGGACAAGACTCTATTCAAAACGCAATCGTTCAAACATCTATCCCTTACTTATCTGTTTTACCTTCTGCAAAAGAACTCCTCGGATTGGATATTGAACTCGCTCATATTCCAAAACCTCAATTTTTCTTAAAAAACGCTCTTTGCGCTCCGGAATTAAATATAGACTATGTTTTTATTGATTGCCCTCCGGCCGTTGGATTAACAACAGTCAACGCTTTAACAGCCTCTCATGCCATCATAGTCCCTATCCAATGCGAATACTTAGCTTTGGAAGGCGTTGCAGATCTCATCAAAACAATCGAACGCGTACGTAAAAACTTTAATTCCTCTCTTGACTTACACGGCGTTCTTTTGACCATGTTCGACAACAGAAGCCGATTGTCTTCCTCTGTGGCCGATGATGTCCGCCGCTTTTTCGGAGATAAAGTCTATCAATCCGTCATTCCCAGAAACGTACGTATCCCCGAAGCCCCTTCTCACGGAAAACCCGTTCTCTTGTATGATTGGAAATGCGCCGGCTCTCAAGCTTATATCCGCTTGGCCGCAGAATTCTTAAAAAAAGAAAAGGAGTCTTTAAAAAATGAACACTAAAATTGGTCTCGGTAAAGGTCTATCCGCTATCATGGGTGAAATAGATGAAGCAAGCTCTATTATCCCGTCTTCTGATAAAAATAAAAACGCCATAGAGTTTATTGATTTAGAAAAATTATATCCCGGAAAATTTCAACCACGACAAAACTTTAAACCAGAAGATTTAGCGGATCTTGTCTCTTCCATTAAAACAAAAGGCGTTTTACAGCCTCTTCTCGTGCGTTTACGACCGGGAGCTTTAGATACTTATGAAATTATCGCCGGAGAAAGAAGATGGCGCGCTTGTAAAGAAGCCGGATTACAACAAGTTCCCGTTATTATTAAACACTTTTCCGATCAAGAAACTTTAGAAGTCGCTTTGATTGAAAATCTACAACGACAAGATTTAAACCCCTTAGAAGAAGCACTTGCATATTCAAGATTGCTGCAAGAATTTCATCATACTCAAGAAGCACTCGCTTCCGCCGTCGGAAAAAGCAGATCTCATGTGGCTAATATGATCCGATTACTCGAACTTCCGGAAACAGTGAAAGAGTATCTTCAAAACGGTTCTTTATCCGTCGGACACGCTCGCGCTTTGCTCAATTCACAACATCCTGAAAAATTAGCAAAAAAAGTCATAGATCAATCTCTCAACGTACGCCAAACAGAACACTTGGCCATGACAGAAGGACAAAAAAAACCAAGAACTGTTAAAACAATCCCCGTCTCAGGACGAAAAGATAGTGATATTATGGCTTTGGAAGCTGAATTATCTTCACTGCTGAAAACAAACGTTTCCATCAAATGGACCGGCAGAAACGGCAAAATAACTATTGAATGCAATGACTTAGATAAATTAGACCAGATATTACAAAGATTAACCTCAGGTGGACAAATCAATGAATAAACAAATTTCTTATTGAAAGTCTTAGCTTCTTCATGGAATTTTTTGTTGCTTCAAACTTTTGATTTTGATGTTTCAAACGCTTTAAAAAATTTCAACTTTTATTCTATTTTTTCTTTTATTTTCAATAAGATATTTAATTATCGTTTTTTTTTAACAACCGGCATGTTTGCATTGTCCGTTTTCATACCACTCGTCACATTGAAGAATCTCACACGACGGTTGACATATTCCTGTTAAACACTGCCCGTTTTCATACCACTTATTACATAAAAAAGAAGAGCATGTTTCACAAGTCGTTTGTTGACACTGTCCGTTTTCATACCACCTTATACAAGTCGGAAAAGCACATGTTTGAGCCTTTACGGAAAAAAACATCATCCCTAATCCAAAAATAAATAAATACTTTTTCATAAAACCTCTCAATCTCATCAAGAAATAATGCTCAAAAAAAACAGCTTCAACCTGTACTTTAGTATGAGCTCTTTTCAAAAACCTTCTTTTTTCAAAAAAGCACTCAATTCGTTGATGGGTAATCCTTGAATGGAAGCTATATTTCCTTCCACTCTATCAAAAAGATCAATATGATCTTCTATTTTTATCCCGCCTAAACACCCTATAACATTTTCACCTTCTTCTTTTAGGTAAGCATTTATTTCTTCCGTAGTCATTTTTTTTAATGTTAGCTTATTTTCATCTACTTGAAACCAAATGATTTTATTCGCTTTCATCACAACCGCCGCCGTTATTAAAATCTGTTGTTTCCCATTTAAAAATCGTAAAGTTTCGTAAACATCTTCTATTTTTTGAGGCTTATTCAATTGACGCTTTTCACATTCTATCATCTGATCACAACCTATCACGTAATCAGAAGGATATAAGGTGCTGATTTCTCCAGCTTTTGCTATCGCCAACAAAACCGCTATCGTAGAACTATTTGTATGTGCGTGACTTTCTTTAATCCGCCGCTCGTCAACACAAGACGGACATACTTGAAACGTATATCCAGCCTTTTTTAATAAACTTTGCCTTGTTGCGCTCCCAGAAGCTAAAATAAGATGTGGATATTGTGGATAACTCGGCATTTTTTCAATTTTTTCCCTTTTTTATCCACACAACGCACATTTCATTCCCGTTTTTATTCACATATAAAAAAATTTTTTAACCTGTCTGTGCATCATGTGAATCATTATTCTTTTAACCACTATATCCTTCCCAAAATCAAAAAGCAAGTTGTGGATAAAATTGTGCTTACATGTTGAATAAAATTGTGTCCACATTATGCACAGGGATATACTACTACTACTATATTTATATATATTATTAGTAGGAGAAAGAGTTTGTGGATAAATTAGATGACAATGGGAAAAGAAACCGTAAAAGTCGTTCCTTCCTTCGGAGAGCTTTGAATATCCATCAAAGCATCGTATTGTTTTAAAATTTCAGAAGTAATCGATAGTCCTAATCCCGTTCCCGAAATAGATTTTCCTTTTTGTTCTATACGAAAGAAACGTTCGCAAAGACGAGAAATATATTCTTCTTTAATGGGATTTCCTTTGTTGTGAACAGAAACGTTCATCCACTGTAAAGGCGTTTGTATGGTCTTACCGCTTTTATCCGAGACAAAAGAAGTTCCTTTTTCCAAAAACACAGAAACCGTAATGATACTATGACGACGACCATACTTAATCGCGTTGTCAATTAAATTTTGAAACACACGAAAAAAATCTGCTGAACGACCTTTTATCGGCGGCGTTTCATGAATGATTTTTAAATCAATTTTCTTTTGATGAGTTTGCGCTTTCGGCGTAAGTTCTTGTATGACGGTTTTTAAAATTTCAGAAATGAATACGGTTTCTCTTTTTGAACTTTCTTCATTGAGCTGCAATCTTGATAAAGCCAATAAATCTTGAACTAAATCCGTCATGTGTTTTGTTTGAGATGACATGATTTGTAAAAAATTATTTCGTGCTTTTTCATCATCTTTAGCCGGTCCTTGTAAAGTTTCTATGGATCCGGATAAGACCGATAAAGGTGTTTTAAGCTCATGACTTGCGTTTGCAAAAAAAGCCGTTTGACTTTTTTCAAAAATTTTAAAAGCCGTCACATCTTGTAAAACAATCACAGCGATAGCTCCGTTTTTTGTCATGTCAGGAAGCTTTTCAATTAAGGCTTTTAAAAAAATAGTTTTCTTCATTTTCTTGAAAATAATTTCATCAGTCTCTTTTTCCGAAATGCCTGTCAAGACGGCTTTCGTTTTGTGTAATAAAGAAGATTTGGTGAAAATATCTTCTAATTTTTTAAAAATAATGCCGCCGCCCAGCATTTGTCTCGCCGCTAAATTGGCATTGACAATCATACTTTCTTTGTTAATCATAATCAAAGAATCCGGCAGATTTTCCAATATGGCTCCGTCCGAGAGCGTTTGCGCTTCTAATATCTTGTTCTTAATGAGTAAAGACATTTTTATTTGATTAAATGATTCAAATATTTTAAAAATCTCTCGCCTTCGGCTGAAAAATTTCGTTTCTTGAGAGGAAGTATCTCCGGTGGCTTCCGATTTCAAATACCTGACAAGTCTTTCTAACTCCTTGAAAAAAGGCCTCGCTAAAAAAAACGTCAATATAAAAGCCATACAAAATCCAAATAAAGCCGCCGTCCATTTAAGAGCATCAAAAATGACCAGTAAAGTAAGAGAAATTCCAGTCGGAAAAGTAAATAAAAGTATTCTGTCAAATGACATAAATACAAATTCTTTTGTATTTTTTTTCTTTTTTCTCATTTTTTTATTTCGCATCATTTTTATTGATTTTTTATTTTTTTTATTTTAGGATACCTCTCATGATAAATCAAACTGAAAAAGAAAATAAAACACATAAAATAACGCCTATGATGGCTCAATATCTCAAAACAAAACAAGAATATTCCGATTATTTGTTGTTTTATAGAATGGGAGATTTCTACGAGATGTTCTTTGATGATGCCGTCATCGCCTCCAAAGTGTTGGATATTAACTTAACAAAAAGAGGAAAACATTTGGGAGAAGATATTCCTATGTGCGGCGTTCCTTTCCATGCTTATGAAAGTTACTTGGCTCGACTGGTCAAATCAGGATATAAAGTCGCCATCTGTGAGCAAATGGAAACACCGGAAGAAGCTAAAAAAAGAGGATCTTCTTCTTGCGTTAAAAGAGACGTAATCAGAATTGTTACTTCCGGAACATTAACTGAAGATACTCTTTTGGAATCGGATAAGCATAATTACTTGTTGGTTGTTTTTCAAGACGCTACTCACGTCGGTTTGGCATGGGCCGATATGTCTACCGGAGACTTTTATACTCAATCAATTCTTCCCGGAAACTTAATGTCCGTACTGGAAAGATTAAATCCAGGTGAAATTATCGTTCCGGATAATTTAGATCAAAATGAAGAATTAAAAACACCTTTGGATGAATACAGATATATTACAACAACTCTTTCTAATGTGCGTTTTTCCTATATGAACAGTAAAGAACGTTTGGAAAAAACATTCCATGTTTTTACAATGGATTCTTTTGGATCCTTTACACGCGCTGAAATTACGGCAGCAGGAACTTTGTTGGATTATATTTTCCTGACGCAAAAAGGAGTTTTTCCTAACCTGAAACAACCTCTGCGTTTAAACGAGGAACGATTAATGGGAATAGACGCGACAACAAGACGCAGCTTGGAGTTGTTTAAGTCTTTGTCCGGAGATAAAAAAGGTAAAAGTTTGTTCCAAGTGATGAACAAAACAACGACTCACGCCGGAGCAAGACTTCTCGCAGAGTTTTTATCTGCTCCCATCAAAGATGTGGATGAAATTAATTCTCGTTTGGAATGTGTGAGTTTCTTTGTCCATGAAAATGAAATTCGTCAAAAGCTCAGAGATATTTTAAAAGAACTACCTGATATGGACAGAGCTTTATCCCGCCTCTTGATTGGACGCGGCGGACCTAAAGATATGGCTATTGTGCGTGATACCTTAAAAATCATACCTAACCTTCGTTTGTTGTTCGCTCACGCGATTGTTCCGGAAACATTAATTTTTTACATGTCCGAAATGGGATTTCAAGATGAGTTGGTAGATACTTTACAACAAGCCTTGCGTTGGGAGTTGCCTATTTCGACAAAAGAGGGTAATTTTATCTCAAAAGGATATAATAAAGGGTTGGATGAACTCAGATATCTTAAAGAGCATTCTCGAAAAGTTTTGGCTGATTTGCAAGTCAGATATATTCAAAAAACGGATATTTCTTCCTTAAAAATCACGTATAACAATATCTTGGGGTATTTTATAGAAGTTCCCGCTCGTTTTTTTGCTAAAATGTCTCAACCGGAAATGAACTTTATTCATCGCCAAACATTGGCGACAACCGTACGCTTTACTTCGGAAGATTTAATGAATTTGGAAAAAAGCTTGTCCGAAGCGGAAGAACAAATGTTGGCCATAGAATTACGCTTGTTTAATGATTTATTGGATATGATTAAAGCTCGCATAGAAAACATTCGGCGAGCAAGTTACGCATTATCTTTTTTTGATGTTGTTTCTGCTTTGGGAGAGCTTGCCGTTCAAAATAATTATTGCCGTCCGACGATTGACGCTTCATTGGCGTTTGATATACAAAAAGGACGTCACCCCGTTGTTGAAGAAGCTTTAAAAGAACAGCAAACGTCTTTTTCTGCAAATAATTGTTCTTTGGAAGGTGAAACGGGACGGCTGTGGTTGTTAACAGGACCTAATATGGCCGGGAAAAGCACTTTTTTAAGACAAAACGCTTTAATAGCTATTATGGCTCAAATGGGTTCATTTGTTCCGGCTCAGTCGGCTCATATAGGCATTGTAGATAAAGTCTTTTCTCGCGTCGGCGCGTCGGATGACTTGGCCAGAGGTCAATCTACTTTTATGGTCGAAATGGTTGAAACAGCATCTATATTAAATCAATCCACAGATAAATCTTTGGTGATTTTAGACGAAATAGGACGCGGAACGGCGACTTTTGATGGTTTATCCATCGCGTGGGCCGTTGTAGAATACTTGCATGATAAAATTCAATGCAGAACAATTTTTGCTACTCATTACCATGAGCTGACGGCTTTAAAAGAACAACTTAAAAATTTATCTTTACATACAATGATGATTAAAGAATGGAATGATGAAGTTGTGTTTTTACATACGGTCGCAGACGGAGCTGTGGATAAATCTTACGGCATTCATGTCGGAAAATTAGCCGGGTTGCCTCAAGCCGTCGTTAAACGCGCTGAACAAATCTTACAATCTTTGGAAAATGAAAAAAAGAAAAATCAATCCATCACAGATGATTTACCGCTTTTTTCCTGCGTTTTAGAAAAAGAAGAACCTGAACTTTCTCCTCTTCAACAAGAGCTCATGTTTGTTAATCCGGATAATTTATCTCCTAAAGAAGCTTTAGATGTTTTATATCGTTTGAAAAAATTAACTTAAATAAACTTACTGTTTATTTTTGTAGCGATGGAAAATATAAAAAAACGTCAATAAAATCGAAAAAAGTAAAAACGAAATAAAAAGACGGCCGTACATAAAAGAACCTGTCGAAAAAATAGTGAAAAATGAATATCTTTCCAAATAAAGACTAAGCTTTTTAACCCACTCCGGCGTATAAATAAACATAAACAGCAAACTTCCAAAGTAAACGCTTATGGAAACTTCAAAAGATTGATAAATAAATAAAGTCAATTCTTTTTGGCTGATAAAGCGCAGGAGTATAATTATACAGCCCAATGCCGAAAGAATAAAAAGACTGGCAACCGAGAAAAAAACACATAACGTTCCTAGAAAAAATAAAAAAAACAGAAAAAAAATTTTGAAGTGATTCTTTATAAACAACGGTAACGACATATTTGACTCTCTTTTTTAACTTCTTTAAAAGATGGAACTTTTTAAGATATTCGTCAACTATAAAACAACATATTTTATAAAATCCTCTTTTTATATAAAGGTATATAAAAAAAGGCGTCTATTTTAAATTAATTTTTCTTTTTGTATTTGAATTAAAGCTTGTTTGATTAAAGGAATGGTGATTCGTCTTTTTAAAGATAACGCGTAAGCGTCTATAATGGAAACAATTTGATGAATTTCTTTATAAGAGCGATTTAAATGTGTCATTAAATATGAAATAACATCACTATCGACATCCACATGTCTTTCAGTGAAGGCTTTACACAGCAGAGCCATCATTAAAGTGTCGTCTGGAGCGTGAATTTGAATGATAGGGATGGAATTGACGCGTGTTTTAAGATCCGGCAGTTTAAATAAAGGAACGGCTCTGGCGGTCATTAAAATCTGGCTTTTGTTTTCGCTGGCGTAATTGAACAGGTGGAACAGCGTTTTTTCCTGACAGAATTCATCGATGTCTTCAATGGAAGCGCGGCGAGGAAGAAAAGGAATATCAATTTCTTTTAAATTTTTTGCTTTTAAAATTGTGCTTGAAAAAATATGAGCCAAATGAGTTTTTCCAGATCCTTCGTCTCCGATAATCATAATCATGGGAAAAGACCAGGTGTTTTTTTTTATCCATGAAAAAGCTTCTTTATTACACGAAGAGACAAGAAAATCATCTTCTGTTTTTTGGACAGTGTAAGTTAAAGAAAAGGGCATTTGACAGATCATTTTGAACCTATATAAAAAGAACTTTCTTTATAAGCTTTAATGATTGTTCTTAAAAGAACTCCTAAAACAGCCGTGACTGGAACCGCTAACAAGACGCCCATAAAACCAAATAAATAACCGCCGGCAAATAAAGCAAAAATAACCCACGCTGGATGTAATCCGACTTTGTCTCCGACAAGTTTCGGCGTCAATACATATCCTTCAATAAACTGACCGATTCCGAAAACAAATAAAATCCCGATGAAAACAGACCATGATGCGGATTGAGTGAAGGCTAATAACAAACTGATAAAAAAGCCGCTCAATGAGCCAACATAAGGAATAAACGATAAAACACCTGAAATAAAACCAACTACAAAACCTAAATCTAAACCGATCATGGTTAAACCGATACCGTAAAATAAAGCTAAAAATAAACAAACAATGGCTTGACCACGAATAAAAGCAGATAAAGTGATGTCTATTTCTTTCATCTGATCTTGGAAAAATAAAAGCTTGTTTTGAGGAATTAAACTTTGAGTTTTTTCAACAATCTTTGGCCAATCATTTAATATGTAAAATGTAATGACGGGAGTAATGATAATAAAAGTGATTATGTTAAATAAAACCATTCCTTGACTGAATAAGTTTAATAATAATCCTCCGATTTTATTGAAGAAAGAAATAGATTGATGAGACATTGTCTCTTTAATATTTGTTATTTGATCTTCGGAAGCGTAATCTTTAATCGTGTCAAACAAAGGTTGTAATTTTCCCCATAAAGCTCCGGCATATGTCGGGATTTTTTGTATAAAGCCGATTACTTGAGATTCTAAAACAGGCACAATAATTAAAAACCCTAATAAAATCATAATGATTAAAGCCGTAATAATTAAAACGGAAGCTACCGTTCTGGAACATCCTTTTTTTTCGAGCTTAATGACAACAGGGTTTAAAATATAAGCTAGAATAAAGCTTAAAATAAAAGGCATTAATATACCGTTAAGAAGCCAAATTAATAAAGCAAAAACGATGAAAAGCGTTATCCAAAAAGCGTAAATTTTTTTATTCATAAGAGGTCTCCTGTTGAGGCGGGTTATTTTCTATATTTGACGGGAATTGATTATTGTAAGGAAGAATTTTTTCTTCTGTGTTGAAAATTTCAGAGCTTTCCGGTTGTGTTACGGAAGGAATGAGTTGATAATTTTCTGGTTGCATGACAGGAATGTGAGACATAGAGTTTTCTTGCAGAGGAATAAAAGAATCTTCCGAGATTATTGTCGTGTTTTCGTTTGATAGGTCTGTCGGAAGAGATAACGGTTCTGTTTCAAATGAAGAAGAGTGAACGGGAAGATGAAAAGATTCAATTTCTTCAACGGGAACATCTTTTAAATCTCGAAGCGTCCATAAATCTCCTTTGGCGGGAGATAAGAAAAGTTCTTCTTTTTTCAGAGCCTCTAAAAAAGGAGCTAATTCCCCGGCAAAGAAAATTTCTATTTGTGCTTGATCTTTGCGAACGGCTTTTACAATATATTGCTTGATTAATTTAACTTGATCCAATCTTTTTCGAATTTGTATCCATTCACCCAGGTTTTGAATAGGAACGACTGTAACCAACGAAGAAGGATTATCAAAACGAACGGCGTTTTGTTCTCTCCATTTTTCTTCCAATAAAGGAATGGTTCGTCGGCTGGCTCGTTCTAAAACGGCTTTTAACGGAGCATCCAAAGGTTCAAAAAAATGAATGATGCCTATGTAAGAAGCTTCATTTTTAAAAGGGCGAACGGTTATTTTAACTTGGTGCAGCGATGCAAGGACGTCCGCTTGAACAACCAAAGCGTTTAAGGCTTGATAACGGCTGAAAAGAGGAGATATGTCTAAATTTTTTTCATCTTTTAAATTTTCTTCGGAAACATAAGCCATGTCTGTTAAATCGCCCAAAGGAACAACCAAAGGAATTAAATCACTGTTAAGAGATTCTTTTTTCCAAACTTGAAGCCAAGGATTATCTTCCTGCCATAACTGTAAATCAGCGTTTATATCTGGTCTGTACACTGGAAATATGATACTTTTATCCGCCGTGGAAGTAATATAAGGAACATGATATTCTTGAAAAAAAGTTTGGATGGCTTCTGGGTTGAATTGAACGCTGATGTCGGCTATGTAGCGAACAGAAGAGGTCTTTTCGTTGGATACGGAATAATCTTGCACTAAATTTAACATATCCTCGGTTGTCAAAACCGGAAGTTCTTTCATGTCGGAAGGCAGAGTTAAACGTTCCAAAAGTTTATAAAAACCTCTTTCTTGAGCTTCTAAAACCGCTTTTTTCCGTGCCAGCGTTGCGTTTTCATCCGTAACGTCCACGGGAATATCCCGCACTAGGTACATATTGGCCTGAGCGGGACATATCCATGAACAAATTCCAAAGAAAAAAATAAAAAATTTTTTCATTAACCGACTATTTCACTTCCGCTGAAGAAATAAGCTATTTCCGCAGCAGCCGTTTCTAATGCGTCTGAACCGTGAATACTGTTCTGAGAAAGCTCTATTCCAAATTCCTTGCGAATGGTTCCCGGCTCCGCGTTTAAAGGATTTGTAGCTCCCATAATCTGTCTGTTTAAAGTAACGGCATTTTCTCCTTCCAGGACTTGAACAACAACCGGTCCAGAGCAAATATAAGAAACAAGCTCTTCATAAAAAGGCTTATTAGCATGAACGCCGTAAAAATGTCGAGCCTGTTCGCGCGTCATTTTTATTCTTTTTTGAGCAATAATTCTTAAACCAGCCTGTTCTAAACGTGCATTGATGGCTCCGGTTAGGTTGCGAGCCGTCGCATCAGGTTTAATCATGGAAAAAGTTCTTTCAATAGCCATTTTTTTCTCCTTTCAATTTAATGGGTTCTTTTCTTATACCTGTTTTTAGCTTTTTATGCAATAAAAAAAGGTTTTTGCTTTTTTTTAAAAAAAGCGTTATAACTCTATTTAAGACAAGGAGTACTTATTATGTATGATGAAAATAACGTGTTTGCAAAGATTTTGCGTCAAGAGATTCCTTCAACTTTTATTTATGAAGATGATTATGTCGTTTCTTTTTACGACATTCATCCTAAAGCGCCGACACATGTATTGGTTGTGCCTAAAAAGCCATATATTGATTTGAATGACTTTATGCAAAAAGCAGAACAAGATGAGGTTTATCATGTATTAAAAGCCGTTCAAAAAGTGGCTCAACAGTTAGACGTTGTTCAAGCCGGATATAAAGTTCTTTTAAATGTGGGAAAAGGAGCCGGACAAGAAGTGCCTCATTTGCACTTTCATATTCTGTCAAATAAAAAGTAAATATCATGACGTCTTATTTTTTTAAATGAGCGCGCGGATGAGCCTGATTATAAACCGCTTTTAAATGAACGGTGTCTATTTCCGTATATCTTTGCGTAGCGGATAAAGATGTATGACCTAATAATTCTTGAACGCTTCTTAAATCACTTCCCGCCGTGAGTAAATGCGTGGCAAAGCTATGCCTTAAAGCGTGCGGCGTCACACTTTCCGGTAATCCCAAATATAATCGTATCTTTCGAATCTGACGTTGAACGACTCCAGGATTTAATCGTTCTCCTCTGCTGCCGATAAACAAAGGAGCTTCGCATCCTTTTAAAGGACGTTCTTTTAAATAAGCTTCCAGCGTTTTTTTCACAATGTTTAGCAACGGTATCATTCGTTGTTTATTTCCTTTCCCGGTTACGACTAAGACGTCGTTGGTTTTAGGAATGTCGGTGACGTTTAAAGCCAATGCTTCGGAAATACGAAGTCCGCAGCCGTATAATAAAGTTAATAAAGCAACGTCTCTTAATCCTTGCCATTTTTCTTTTTGCATGGTTTGCGCGGCGTTTAACAAAGCTAAAGCATCTTCTTGATCCAGCGGCTTTGGCAGCGTTTTCGGCGGACGAGCCGGACGAACAACATGAACCGCCGTATTTTCTATATTATGGAATTTAGACAGAAAACGGTAAAAATTACGAATGGTTGACATGTTTCGTGCCAAAGAAGAACGTGAAGTATTTGAAGAACTTCTGTCAACAAGAAAAGACCTTAAATCTGTTACGCTTAAATCTTTTAGGTCTTTTAAATCTATCAGACGTCCGATGTCTTTAGATAAAAAATCCATAAATTCTCTTAAATCCAAAAAATAACTTTCAACCGTATGCGGCGATAAACGTCTTTCGCCGGAAAGCCATTCTTGCCAAGATTGAATGATTTCTTGTACTTTTCGAGTCGTTGTTTGTTGAAAATCCTTGAACTCTTGCATGCTTTTATATACCTTTATAAAAGTATCATAAAAAAGAAAAAGTAAAAATGCAAAAAATATCTGTTTTATTGCCTAAGCCGTTTTCCATATGCACTTATTTTGCCCCAGAAAAGCTTGAACCGGGAACTTTCGTCAAAGTTCCTTTCGGAAAGCAAATATGCGTCGGCGTGGTATGGGATACTCCTGTTCAAGAGGATTTTCCTCAAGAAAAAATCAAACCTGTTCAAACTGTTTTGAATTTACCGATAATGCCTCAAGTTCACAGGAGTTTTATAAATTGGGTCGCTTCTTATAACCTTTGTTCTTTAGGCGCTGTTTTAAAAATGGCTTTACCGATTGATGATATTGATAAAAAAAGTAAAAAACCGCTCGTCTTTGACAAGCCTGATTTAAGTCCGAGTTCTTTTACTTTCTCAAACCAACAAAAAAAAGCAGTGGATGTTTTGACGCATGCGGTCGGGTTCCAAGTGACTTTATTGGACGGTGTGACGGGATCCGGCAAAACAGAGGTTTATTTTGAAGCCGTCGCAGAGGCTTTGCGACAAAATCACCAGGTTTTAGTCCTTTTACCGGAAATTACGTTGACTTCCGCATGGTTGTCTCGTTTCCAACAGAGATTTAAAGTCAAACCAGCTTGTTGGCATTGTGGGCTGACACCGAAAGTTCGCAGAGATACATGGCAGGCGGCTTTATCAGGACAAGCGCGCGTTATTGTCGGTGCTCGATCCGCTTTGTTTCTACCTTATGCCGATTTAGGACTGATTGTCGTAGATGAAGAACATGATTCGTCTTATAAACAAGAAGACGGTGTCGTTTATCAAGCTCGAGATATGGCCGTCGTTCGATCTTTTCTAGGACGAGTTCCTATTGTTTTAGCTTCCGCAACGCCTTCCGTCGAGACGTATTGCAACGTTTTAGAAGGACGGTATCAAACCGTTCAATTACCCGAAAGAATCGTTCAAGCCTCTTTACCGGAAAGACATGTCATTGATATGCGATCTAAAGAAAAACAAAAAGGATATTTATCTCCTTTGTTGATTGAAGCTATGCAAAAAGCTATTGAAAATCATGAACAAACATTGCTTTTCCTCAACAGAAGAGGGTATGCTCCTATGTTGTTGTGCAAAGCGTGCGGAGAAAAAATAAAATGTCCGAATTGTTCTGTCTTGTTGACAGAGCATAGAAAAAAAGGAATCATGAAATGTCATCATTGTGATTTTACGATTCATATTCCAACCGTGTGTCCTGTTTGCGGAGAGAAAAACAGCTTTATTTCCTGTGGTCCGGGCGTCGAAAAATTAGAAGAAGAAGTCTCTCGGTTATTCCCAAACGCCCGCATTGAAGTCGTAACAAGCGACACTGTTTCAAAACCAGAGCAGTTTGAAAAAATAATCAATCGGTTAATGAATAACGAAACGGATATCTTAATCGGAACGCAAATGTTGGCAAAAGGTCATCATTTCCCGAATTTAACGGTCGTCGGCGTCATTGACGCGGATTTTGGATTGGCCGGCGGAGATTTAAGAGCCTCTGAAAGAACTTTCCAATTATTGCAGCAAGTCTCCGGAAGAGCAGGGCGTTCTTATAAAAAAGGAAATACATATATTCAAACATACAGCCCTGAAAATGGAGTTATTAAAGCAATTCAAGAAAATAACAGAAATGCTTTCATGTCCGCTGAAATTGAAGCAAGACGTTTATTAAAAATGCCTCCTTTCGGCAGATTGGCTTGTATCGTTTTCAGCGGGAAAAAAGAAGAACGTGTTCAAAAAACCGCTCTCACTGTTATGGAAAAAGCTCCTTTTTTAAAAGGCGTCGAGTTTTTGGGGCCCGTTCAAGCACCGCTTTATCAACTCCGTGGAAAATACAGGTATAGAATTTTAATTAAATCCGATAAAAAAACACCTTTGCAAAAAATTATTCGTTCATGGCTGGATGCTTGCCGCTTTCCGTCCGACGTCTCCGTTAAAGTTGATATCGATCCTTATTCTTTTTTATAACTCTAAACAATTTTTAATGTAACGCATGGTGCGCCTCATCAAAGTCATGTAATGAGGCGGTTTATTTTTATACGACCACCCCATAGGCTCTGTGCGAATAACTTTATATTGATTGTTCGTTAAAAGTTGAAGCGTCTTTTTCTTCATATTCGGGTTGACTATTAAACACATTGGTTTTTTCTGAATTAAATTATTTTTTATTTTCTCCATGCTCTTAGGTCCTGTCAGCGTTTCCTCGTCTACAATCAAAGAAGAAGACCCTTTTAATCCCATGTACTCAAAAAGATACTGATATCCATCATGAAAAGAAATAATCGTAGGCGTGTTTTCTTGGGCAGAAAGTTGATTCTCTTTTAAAGTAGATATGATTTTTTTAAAATTTTGTGCGTTTTCAAGGTACGTTTTTTTATTTTTTGGATCGTAACTACTTAAAACAGAAGCAATTTCATCAACCATTTTTTCCGCATTATTCGGATCTAACCATATATGAACGTCTTGTCTTTGATTCTTCCTGAGAGAAGGAAGAATTTTTAAGTCTTTTGTTTTTTCTATCAAAGGAACGGAAATGACGTCTTTTTTCGCTATGTTTTTTAAGGCTTTCGGCATGTAGGTTTCTAATTCGGGACTCACCCAAAAAATAATATCCGCTTTGCGAATGATTTTTGCTTCGCTCGTCTTTAGTTCATACGTGTGGTGCGATAAATGAGCTTTCTGATTAATCAATAAGGGAGTATCAACATTAAGCATAACCGATGAAACCAAAGAATATATCGGAGGAAATGTCGCCGCGACGGTAATGGCATGAGCCGTTAAATTCCAACTGACAAATAAAAAAAATAAGAATATATATTTCATTGACAGTCCTTATATTGAAAAAAAAAAAACTTTGCTATAAAATAAAACAAAATATTTAAAAGGACAAGAAACAAATGACGCTTATTGATATAAAAAATGTTTCTTTAATCTTAAAAGAAAAAGTTATCTTACAAAATATCTCGTGTTCTTTTGATAAAAATGAAATAACAACGATCATCGGTCCCAACGGCGGCGGGAAAACTTCTTTGATTAAGCTGATTCTCGGAATTTATAAGCCTTCTTGCGGTTTTGTTCGGAAGAAAAAAAATTTAAAAATAGGATACATGCCTCAACGATTTCAAATTAATCCCATCGTTCCGATGACTGTTCGGAGATTTTTAAATGATGTCAACACGTTAGGACCTTTAAAAGCGTCTTATTTAGCGGATTTTGACATGACCTCTTTGTCCGGAGGCGAAATGCAACGTGTCTTGTTGGCATATGCTTTGCAAAATAAACCAGATGTTTTGCTTCTTGACGAGCCGACTGCGGGATTGGATGTTTCCGGCGAACAGTCGTTATATCAATTTATTTTAGATTATCAGAAAAACTCTCAATGTTGTATCATTCTTGTTTCTCATGACTTGCACTTTGTTATGAAACAAACAAAACGCGTTTTATGCCTTCATAAGCATATTTGTTGTTCGGGACTGCCGGAGACCGTTTCTTCAAACAGTTATTATCAGTCTTTATTCGGTGTTCAAGTTCCGTATATTCATCACCATAATCACTCACATGAAAGGAACGATGATGAATGATTTTTTAATAAACGCTCTTTGGGCTTCCATAGGAATTGCTTTGTTGGCGGGACCTTTAGGGTGCTTAATGGTTTTTAAACGCGTGGCTTGTTTAGGAGATACATTGTCTCATGGTTCCGTCTTAGGCTTGTCTTTGGGCTTGCTTGTGGGAGTGCATCCTATGATAGCTTTAACTGCAGTGACTTGCGTGTGGGTCTCTTTCTTATGGATTTTGAACAAAAACGAGACTGTTTCCACAGATGCGGCAATGGCTCTTTTGACGCAAAGCTCTTTAGCTGTTTCTATTTTGTTTTTTTATTTCGTTCCTTTTCAAGAAACAAGTTTAATAGAAGCTCTTGTTGGAAACATTTTAACAGTCGGAAAAGAAGATATTTTCTTAATATATGCAATGGATTTTGTTTTTGCCGTATTGCTTTTTTTCTTTTGGAAAAAGTGGATTTTAATAGCGATTCATCCGGATTTGGCTTTTGCGAAGCATATTCAAGTGCCTTTATTACAAATCCTTTTTTTAATAATGGTCGGGCTGTTTATTGCTTTTTCCATTCAAATGATGGGCGCTCTTTTAGTTCCTGCTTTCTTGATTATCCCAGCAGTTGCAGCACGCCTTTTCTCAAAAACACCCGAACAAATGGCTTTTTTAGCTTCCGTTATCGCTCTTTGTTCCGCTTTGAGCGGATTAGGTATTTCGTATCAGTTTGATATTCCAACAGGACCGACAATGGTTTGTATGACGGTTCTTTTCTATATTTTTTTAAGCCTCTTTAAACAATTGTTAAGAATAAAACAAGTATGCTTGTTTAAGAATTGGAAAGAAAGGAAAAAATAATGATTTTTGCGCCAAAACCTATTAAAAAAATATTCAAACCAGAGCAAAATAATCCAAAAGATATTTCCCCAGAATCCTTGGAAACTGAACAATCCTTGGAAACTGAACAAACTCCTCTTCCTTCCGCACCTATGGAACAAGCTCAAACCACTTCCTCGGAACCCATGAAAAAAATTGACGACGTGTGGTTTTCGGATTTGTATTTTACTCCAGAAAAAATCGCTTATGTGCGAGATGGATGGTCTCAATTCGGTTTGAAAATATTTGAAGCTCCAGATCTAAAGGATTTCCACAAAGCATTGGAAGAAGGTTTCCAAGGAAATTCTAGTTACTCTTTAACTTACGGAACTTCTATGTATCGTATCGAGCGTATTAAAACGATTACAGGCGTCCATTATACAGCGCGAAGAATGCCTCGTAAAATTCCGAATATTTATGAATTGGGAATTCCAGAAATTTTAGTCAATCAATTGATTTCCTTAAATACCGCAACCGGATTAATCTTGTTTTGCGGACCAACAGGTATGGGAAAAACAACTACCGCAACGGCTTTATTAAAAACTTTCTTGGAAAATGAAGGTGGTTTCGCTTATACAATTGAAGATCCTCCCGAAATGCCTCTGGACGGCGTATACAAATCTAAAAAAAGAGGTCTCGGATTATGTAAGCAAACCGAAGTGATTAATCATTGTTGGGATGCCGGCTTAAAATCAGCTCTGCGAAGCAAACCAAGATATATCCTGGTCGGAGAAATTCGAACCCCAGAAACCGCCAGCGAATGTTTGCGCGCCGCTACTTCCGGACATATGGTCATTTCCACTATTCACGCCAATAACTTAGAAGACGGTTTGAACGCTTTAATCAAATATGCGACATCAAGCGGCATGGGAGAAGAACTCGCTTCCGATTTATTGGCCAGAGGTATTTTAGCCGTCGTTCATCAAACTTTAGTCGGTACAATTAAATTATCTCCTCAATTGCATTATTGTTTCGCTAATCCAAATCCTTTGGAAGCTGACCAAATGCGTATGATTATCCGAGACGGAAAAATTAATTTAGGGACAATGATGGAACAGCAACAGGCTAAACTTTTACAAGGAAAGCCTTTGTTTAAAAAAGATTATTAAACACTTTTTTGTACGTCTCTTTATCCCCCGAAAAAGTTTATTTTCGGGGGTTTTTGAAAGAAAAATCATTTTCTTTATTTATTCCGTGAAGGCATAACGGCTTCTTGTGTTAGCAGATTGATTAATTCTTCCAGATTTTTTGTTTCTTGCTTTTCTAGACCAAGCCGGCGGATTGTAACGGTTTTTTCTTTTTTTTCTTTTTCTACGATAACGGCGATAACAGGGATTTTCTTTAAAGAATGTTCGCGTATTTTATAGGTGATTTTTTCATTTCTTAAATCTGCTGTTGCCGCCAATCCCGCTTGTTTAAGCCTTTCGGTAATATAAGACGCATAATCATTGACATCTGAACGAATAGGCGTTACAACGACTTGTTCCGGAGAAAGCCACAGAGGTAATTTTCCCGCTAAGTGTTCTATTAAAATTCCTAAAAAACGCTCTATTGAACCGAACAAAGCTCTATGCAACATAACAGGACGGTGTTTTTCTCCGTCTTCTCCAATGTAAGATATGTCAAACCTTTGCGGTAAATTCATATCCATCTGAATGGTTCCGCATTGCCATTTTCTGCCAAGAGCATCTTTTAAAATAAATTCTAGTTTCGGTCCGTAAAACGCTCCTTCCCCGGGATTAATTTCATATTTATACCCGTGGCGTTCCAGCGCGTTGGCAAGCGCTTTTTCTGATAGGTCCCAAACTTCATCCGAACCAATGCGATATATACTGTCCGGACGTGTAGATAAATAAATTTTGATATCTTCAAATCCGAAATCTTTATAAATATCCAGTATCAGTTTAATTGTATGCACACATTCTTCTTCCATTTGTTCCGGCGTGCAAAAAATATGTGCATCATCTTGTGTGAATTCTCTGACGCGCATTAGCCCCATCAAAGAGCCAGAGGCTTCATATCTGTTGACGATCCCAAATTCCGCCATTCTCAAAGGCAAATCTCTGTATGATTTTATTCCTTGTTTGTAAATAAGCAGACTTCCCGGACAACTCATCGGTTTGACACAAAAAACGCGACCGTCTTCTGTCTCTCCAGAGTAATTATGAGCCCCATACTTATCCCAATGTCCCGAAATTTCCCATAAACCTCTGTCCATTATCCGAGGCGTCGCTATTTCTATGTACTTATTGTTTTCTTGACGATGTCTCATGTAATCTATGAGCTTGCGATATATTTTATATCCTTTGTCATGCCAAAAAACAGCTCCCGGCGCATATTCCGGTTCAAAATGAAATAAATCCATTTCTTTCCCTATCTTGCGATGGTCTCTTTTCGAAGCTTCCTCCAGCAGAGTTAAATAGTCTTTTAAATCTTTCCTTTCTGCAAAAGCAACACCATATACCCTTTGCAACATTTCTTTTGTCGCGTCTCCGCGCCAGTAAGCGCCGGCGATTTTCGTCAGCTTAAATGCTTTTCCTAATTTCCCGGTGGAGGGTAAGTGCGGACCTCGACATAAGTCAATATAATCTCCTTGCTTATATACCGAAATAACTGCGTCCGACGGTAAGTCATTAATGATTTCTACTTTATACCGTTCTTTCTTTTCGCTAAAATAGTGAATAGCTTGTTCTCTGGACCATTCTTGGCGTTCTATCGGGAGATTTCTATCAACTATTTCTTCCATGCGGCGTTCTATTTTTTCCAAATCTTCCGTCGTAAAAGGATCTTCTTTGGCAAAATCATAATAAAAACCGTTCTCTATAACGGGACCGATGGTAACTTGAGTCCCAGGAAAAAGCTCTTGTACCGCTTGAGCCATAACATGAGCAGCTGTATGACGCAATATATTTAAGCCCTCAGTTGTTTTTGCAGTCACAATTGTAACAGAACTGTCTTCTGTTATTGGCGTTGTTAAGTCGGTTAATTTTCCGTTCACTGTGATTGCAAAAGCGGCTTGGGCTAAATTTTGACTGATATGTTGCGCTATTTCTAAGCCTTGTATAGGCTCTTTAAATTCCAAAACTGAATTGTCTGGTAATTTTATGTTAATCATTATTTTTCCTTTTTTTAGTTTTAAACAAGATTTTTAATCTATAAAAAAAAATAAAAAAAGTCAAGAATTTTGAAATTATGGACTGAACAAAAAAGTTCTTTTATGGAGTAAGCGTTTTATTTTGATGTGCGAATGCAATCATATAATTTTTTTGTATCTCCGCCGCTTGCAACATTTTATTTTTAGTCCATGTGTTTCGTTCTTCCGAAATACTTCTGCGATGGATGCAACCGGCCGCGGCCGTGTAATCTTTTTTCTTCAGAGCCTGATAAAGTTTCGGCCATTTTTTAGGATTTAAATTTCCGGTGTTGTAATAAATGTCAAGCAAAGGTAAAATTGCTTCGTTTGGCATGTCTTTTAAAGCTATTTTTTGAGAAGACAATGCTTTTTCAAGCCCTTTAAAACAATTCTTGATATCTTTTTGACAGATTTTCTCCATAGACGACTGCGTTGCTTGATAAACAAACTTCTTTTTATAATACCTCGCTAAATAGTTAAAGCTTTTTTGCTCTTTACGAATGTTTTTTATTTCTTCGTAATAAGCTTTCTTTTCTTTTGATGTTAATAAAAGAGTTTTATTGGTATTGTTTATAAAATCTATTTCCTTAAAGCGATCCCAGTTCTCTATATTAGATCCATACCCAATATGAATTAATCCAGAAGAATCTAAATATGGATGTTCTACCGGCTTTTTGTTAATACACTCAAACTCTTGAATGACGGGAAGTAATTGTTGACATAGATGATCACAACGGACCTCATAAGGTGTTTTTTCCGAAAGAACATTCGTTTGAGATAACGTTGCCCCTTGAACGGAAGAACCGACATGTAAAGCTGTTCCTTTGGATAACGTTGCCCCTTGAACGGAAGAACCGGCATACGAAACCGTTCCTTCGGATAAAGAAGAGATTGTTTCTTCTGAAGGTTTTTTATTACCGATAACAGATTGAACGCAATGAGATGCTTTTATTTTGGGAAAATCTTCTTTGTTTACAGATTTCTCTTTTTTACATCCAGGGTATAATAAGACGGCAAGAGGCAATAAAAACTTTAAGCTTAATTTTTTTAATTTTTTCATGGTTCTTTCCGTTTTTAATGGTTTTTCTTATAAAAAATCAAATCAGCGTGACAGTTCTCTTACTTTTCTATCCATTTCTTCAAATTTTTTGCTTCTTACAAAAAAGGAATGATACTTTAATTTTTCTTTCCGAACCTCGTTATAATAAGGATGAGAAATGTTTCTTATAGAACATTCTTTAGCGGCGTCCAAAAGAGAGTTTTCGCGAAGAGCCGCGCAAAATTTTTTATATGTTTCCAATTTCCCGTTTGTTAATAATTCCGTTTGAAGGATAATGGCTTGAACTTCCGGGTGGAAGGAAAGATAGTTAGGAATCAGATGAATTGCTTTTTTTTCAGCTTTTTTTAAATATTCCTTTGTGATGCGGCGAACATTTTCCGTATCTGTTCTGGCTATAATATGTTCTCCTCGTCTGAGTGAATTTATGACTTCTTTTTTTTCTTCAAAACTCAAAGGTTTCCCATGTTCTTCATACAAAAGAAGTTCTGATAGAACTTTTGGATCTTCGATAGGTGTTCCGAAGCCTATTTTAACTATACCTTCTTTTAAAAAAGGATTGTATTTCATGACGCCGGGCATATCCCGCAGAGATTCGTAAATTGAATCGATACGTTCTTGTTGTTTTTTTTGTTCAGGAGTTAGTTCTTCTTTTTTTATTTCTTTTCTAGGGAGAGGTTTTTTTTCCTCATAAGAACATCCTGTTCCAACCAATAAAGAAACGGCTGTCGCTATGGATAAAAAATTACGGAAAGTTATTTTCTTTTTCATTAATTATGTCCTTAACCTAACAAAAATCTAACAAATTATTTATTTATTTTAACATAAAATCGTAAAAAAAACAATTAAAAAAAGAAGTGTTTTTTTTGTCTTGACTTTTGTCAGGCAAGATACTAAACTTTTACGTGTATTCAACAAGGAGGATAATATGTTTACAAAAATTTGCTTTTGGTTAATGGTTGTCGGAGGATTAAATTGGGGACTCGTTGGATTAATGGATTTTAATTTAGTGAGCACTCTTTTTGGATCTGTTTCGTATTTGTCTCAAGTCGTGTACGTTTTAGTTGCATTGGCTTCTGTTTGGGCGGCCTTAGTGGAATTAGGCCTTGTTCCGCGCAAGTAATATAAGCTCATCAAGATATTAAAAAAGGGCGCTTCAAACGCCCTTTTTTTTAACGACCTCTATTATTGTATTTTCCTATGAAAGGAGCATTCTTAAGAGCGTTTTTATTTGCTTTTTCAAAATCTTTTGTCATTCTGTCTATAATTTGTTGATCTGTCTCTATTTTTTGCTTAACAGATGAGCCTCTACGGGATGTTTTTTGTGTTATATTTGTTTCCACGTTTGCGACCTGGTCCGTTTGTTGTGAAGAGGCGACGGTCGGATTATATGTTTTATCCGTGACTAATTGATTTAAAATATTTGAAATATTCTGATTCCGCTGTGAAGAAAGAGGAATATAAGTAGATCCGTTATTTATTGAATTAGTTACTTTTTGAGCTGCTTTTGTTTTTTCTTTTGACGAATTCGGCTTTGGATACATCATTTTCAACATAGGAGTCATCAAAAGTTTGAGAGAAACAAAAGCCCCTATCACAAAAAGGACTTTTTTATGAGAAAGAATCTTTTTCATCAGACTTTCTTTAGGCGGTTTTTGATTGCTGTTCATTTTATTATATAGAGATGACATTTTTAGCTCCTTTTTTTAGTAAATAATTCTTATTATACTCTTTTTTCAGTAAAAAATCAATATTATTTATGCGTCAAAAGGATAAGTAAGATTATTCTTGAGAAACAATCTCGGAAGATTGTCCAATTTTTTGAACAAAATAATCTTCATCTGCTTTTTCCAAATGAATTTGATGAGCGTCAAAAAGCATTAAAAGCCGTTCAATCATTCGGCGTTGAAAATGATCTCTGTATCCATCCTCGGTTTCTTCCAACATTTCTCGAAATGTCTTAACGGCCAAGCGGATGGCAAAAAACATTTCCTGAGGCAACTCGGCTTCTTGATAGAGCCTTTCCAATCCGAGAAGACCCGAGTCGTAAATTAAAATACGGGCATTCCGAATAGGAATACCCGCTTTAATAGCTAGAGCATATTCAAAAAATTTCATGTCGCCGATACAGACTGATCGTAAAATTAAATTTGGAGTTAATCTGTCAACGCTGTGTAAATGAATGACCAATGTCCTGACTTCCTCTTCCGTAGAGGTTTCCGATAAGTTTAAAATTGCTTTTTCTCGTGTTTGTGTCACCAACATCGTGATGACGGTAACAGGTAAATCATGGTGCCGTAGTAATTGTTTGCGCAATTCATCAGAAACTTTTGTAATAACTTTCTCCAAAATAGAAACCGGAACTTTCGGGCGCATTAACAAAGGTTCATGAATCTCATCACATGTTTCGAATTTGTCTAAAATCGTGTGATAAGAATTTTCCGAAATATCTGCTCCTTGATTCTTTATCAACGTGACAATCGGTCTTTCCCCTGCTTCTTCAATTAAATGCTCACAGACAAAAGACGAAACTTTTTGCCTTTTCGCAACAGCACATTGTTTTTGCTCGTCTTTCGTGCGTAAAATCTCGATTAAATCTTCTTCCGTGATAACGTCGGAGTATTGAATCATGGGAACAGCTACGGAAGAAACATCAAAAATAATTTTTTGTATGATGTCATACGGTAAAAAAGAGCATGTTTTTAAACTTTCAGCCAATTCTTCGCGAACACGCACTTCAATGTCGTTGCTGATGAGACGAAAAATATCTTCGGCAATTTGTTTTTCTTTTTGAGTAAGTTCTTTGAATTGATATTGTTCAGATACTTTTCGGGCTGTTGAAGAACGAATATCCGCAGATGGATTTTTTAATAATAAATCCACGTCTTTTTGGGTGAGCTTAGTTTTTAAAAAATCTTTTTGTTTAGCCATCCGCGTTGCCTTGTTTCAACACCCCTTTCAGCTTTCTTATAATAAAAACATAAAAAAGTAAAGTTTTTATTAAGAAAATATTTTTTTATGTTATTTGGACATGAGAGCATATCCCATGGAACGAACGGTTCTGATTAAATCTTTTTCTCCGGCGGCATTGAGAGATTGACGTAACCGTTTTACATGAACGTCAACAGTCCGTAATTCAACATGAATGGCGTGTCCCCAGACTGCGGTGAGTAAATTTTCTCGAGAAAAAACCTTTTCCGGCGATCCTAAAAAAACTTCCAATAAGCGAAATTCCGTAGGTCCTAAATGAACAATTCTTTTTCCTCTGTAAACAAGTTTCTTTTCAAAATCCATGACGATGTCTTTATATGAAGCTTTTTCTTTTTCTGGTTTAGGAGATGCGCGTCTTAAAAGCGCTTTAATTCTGGCCATTAATTCCGGTATGGAAAACGGCTTCGTTATGTAATCATCCGCACCGATGGATAATGCATTGACTTTGTCGTTTTCTTCTCCTCTTGCCGTTAGCATTATAATAGGTAAATGTCTTAAGGAATGATCTTGACGAAGCACCTTACAAATTTCTATCCCCGATACATGAGGAAGCATCCAATCCAGTAAAATTATGTCCGGACGGTCGGTATGCAGTTTTTCCAAGACTTTTTTCCCGTCTGTGACAAAAGACGTTTCAAACCCGTTTTTTTCAAGGTTGTATTTTAAGATGGTTACAAGAGCTTCTTCATCCTCAACAATTAAAATTTTAGACATTTTTTTTCCTTTCTTTTAAAGAAGATAAACTTTCCATTACGACAATAAGCTAAAGGGAAAAAACAAAAACGTGTTCTAAAAAACAAACTTTCGGTCAAAATGATGAAGTTCCCGCTTTTTGTAAAAGCTGAATTGTTTTGCTCCAGTCGGAAGAGTTAAAAATATAACTGCCGGAGATTAATGTAGATGCTCCGTTTTCCACGCATAAAGGAGCTGACTTATCATTGATTCCACCATCTACTTGGATATTGATTCCGGATGCTTCCGTCATGGTTTTGATAAGAGATATTTTAGGCAATTGAGTAATTAAAAAGTCTTGCCCGCCGAAACCCGGTTCAACAGTCATAACAAGAACTAAATCCAAATAAGGCAAATAAGTTTCTAAAACAGACGCCGGGGTGCGAGGTTTCAACGATAAACCGGTTTTAATTCCTTTTGAACGGAGAAACTTCAACATAGGAATAATATCTTGTTCAACTTCCGCATGAAGCGTGATTTGATCCGAACCCGCATTGATAAAGTCTTCAAGAAAGTCTTGAGGGTTTGTCATCATTAAATGCACGTCTAGCGGTATGGAGGAATAAGGTTTGATGGCTTTCACAAGTAAAGGACCAAATGTTAAATTCGGAACAAAATGTCCATCCATTACATCTATATGAATAAGATCTGCTCCGGCGGCGCAGACATTTTGAACGACATCTGCGAGATGAGCTATATCGGCAGACAGGATGCTGGGAGCAACGAGGGTCATTATAAATCTCCTTAGGTTGTAATAAGTTTAATATAACAGACTTTATGATATAGAGCAATTCTTTTTTATTTTTTCTAATTTATTTTTTATATCATTTGTTTTGAATGACTTAAATGATATATTAGAAAATAATCGTAATTATTTTGTAATTACCAAAATGCAGTCTATCAAAATCAATCTATTTTTATATTGACCAAAAAATTTTTTGTGTTTTAATCTAATAAAAAAAGAGAAAAAATGAAAAAACTTTATATTGATGATTTGCGGCGTCCGCCGGATTTATCGTGGGATTTGGTCAAAACAAACTCCGAGGCGATGACATATATAATGGAAAATGGATGTCCGGATGTTATTTCTTTTGATTATTGTTTAAGTGGCGGACAAACAATACGGCCTTTTGTTTTATGGTTGATTGACGAGGACAAACAACAAAAAGGAGCTTTTATTCCTTCTGCTTTTCGCTTTGAAGTGCATAGCAGCTCTGTTATCGGCGAAAATTGGATAAAGAAAACATTGTCTCAGTATCTTTCAAATAGATTTAAACGGCTTTAAAAGGCGCTTGTTCTTGAGGCTTTTGAGAAACGGATCCTCCGATGGCTTTGTAAAAGCCGATAAAGTTGATAAGCAAATTACCGTTAGATTGTATCATTTCCGTTTGTGCTTTGAGTCTATTTATTTCAGCTTCTAATAAAGTGCTGTAATCTATCAATCCTTGCTTATATTTGACAATCATGAGCTCATAAGCTTCTTGCATTTCCGAAAAAGCCTGATGTGCGCTGATATTGCGGTTATATTCTTGAGCCAATGCCGTCATTGCGTTTTGAATTTCGGATGCGGCTTGAAGCATGGTTTGTTCATAAGAAATAAGAAGTTCTTCTTTTTTAGCTTTTTGAAGTTCTATGTTTTGACGGAGTGCTCCAAAATTGAAAAGAGGCATTTGAACGCCGGGAACGATATTGTAGGTAAAACTGTTGTTTTGAAGAAGATTTGGAAATTGAACGGATTCAAACCCGACAAGAGCAGAAAGTGATATTTTAGGAAATAAATGAGCGATGGCGACTCCGACAGAAGCGTTTTGTGCGATTAAATTTTCTTCGGCAATTTGTACATCTGGTCTGTTTTTAATGGTGTCAGCGGGTAATAAGTAAATATCTTTTACGTTAAAAGAGAAAGTTTTTAAAATTAAATTTTCTTGATTATTTTCCAATTCTTTATTTAACGCTTTGGGCAACTGTCCGACAAGTAAAGACAACGCATTTGCGTAAGCTGTTTTTTGCGTCTTTAAAGAAGGAATTTCCATTTGAATTGTTTCTTTTAAGTATTCGGCTTGTTTTAGATCTATTTGATCGGCTAAGCCGGCGGTGTATTTTTCTAAAACGGTTTGATAAATATCAGATTGCAGCAAAAGGTTTTCTTCGGCATTTTTTAAAAGTTGTTGTGTCATGCGATAATTTATATAATTTTGAGCTGTTTCTGATTCTAGGGAAACGCTGATATTCTTTAATGAGGCTATAGAAGCTTTAACTTGAGCTTTTGCCGCTTCTGTTTGTCGGCGTGTGTATCCGAAAATATCAATTTCCCAAGAGGCGTCAAAACCGAGTTGATAATACTCTTCTTTTAAAAAGCTTTGTGTGTTTTGACTTTCTTTTAGATAATTATAAGAGGCTTGAGCATTTACTTCCGGCAAAGCATCTGTCATTGTCATGCGCAAATAAGCGCGGCTTTGTCGTAATTGCGTTAAGGCTATGCGGATATCGGGATTGTTTTCATGGGCTTTTTGAATAAGCTTTTTTAAAATTGGATCGTTGATGTTTTCAAGCGAAATAAAAAAGGGTTTTGTTTTTGAGGGCTTTAAATCTAAAGCTTTTTTTATTTCCGGATCTGAAAAAATTTCCGTTTGTTTATAATCTGGGCCGACCGTGCAAGATAAAATTATTAGGCAAAATGAAATTATGAAGGATGTGAAAAAAATTGTTTTTTTCATAATTTTCTCCGTTTTTTATTCATTTTCAAAGCCGATTTTGTCCAAACCCGATTTGATATTGTGTCAAATACCGCGAATAAAGAAGGAATGAAAAAAATTCCAATCGTTGTTGCTAAAATCATTCCGAAAAAAACGGATGTTCCCAAAGATATTTGACTGGCTGCTCCGGCTCCTTTCGCAACAACCATTGGAGAAACGCCTAATATAAACGTTAATGCAGTCATTAATACGGCTCTGTATCTTTCATCGGCTCCGGCTGCGGCGGCTTTAACGGTTGACATTCCTTTGCGTCTGTATTCCAATGTGAACTCTACGATTAAAATCGCGTTTTTGGAAGCGAGACCAATCAGCATGACTAAGCCGAGTTGTGCATATATCGATAAAGGCAATTCCATTAACGTTAATCCTATTAGAGCTCCCAAAATAGCAAAAACCGTTGAAAATATGACTGAAAAAGCAATCATCCAACTTTCATATAAAGCAACTAAAAATAAATAGCCGAATAAACAAGCCAACGCAATTAAAATACCTACCAATCCTTCTGTTTCCACCTCTTGTAAGGACAAACCCGTCCAGGATATGTCATATCCTTCGGATAAATTTTTTGATATTTCTTGAACGTGGTTGATTGCCATTCCTGTGCTGACTTGTGGAGACGCTTGCGCCGTTACGGCGGCACTGATATATTGATTAAACCGGAAAACGGTTTTAGGAGATAAGACCGTTTTTAAGGTCGCAAAACTCTTTAATTGAACCATTTTTCCCGTTCGAGTTTGAATATACATGTTTTCTATATCCGAGAAATCTCGGCGGTAATCAAAATCTGCTTGGATAATGACTTTATTTGTTTGTCCATCTAATGTAATATTGTTGACGTATCTTGACCCGAGGTTGTTTTGCAACGTTTCAAATAAATCCGAAACAAGAATTTGATATGATTCCAGCTTCGTGCGGTCTACATCTAGATATATGTGAGGCGTTCCAGGACGAAAGGTACTGAAAGCAATTAAAAAATCTGAGGAATTATTCATTTCTAGAAGTAGTTTTTCCAGCGTTTTGAATAATTCGTCCGTTGTGTACGAGGTGTTTACGGCGTTGAGTTGGAAAGATAAGCCGCTGCTGTTTCCGACTCCGGGAATTGCCGGTAAAGCGTAAACATTTATTTGCGCGTCCGGATGATGAGTAAATTCTTTTCTCATTTTATTCATAATACTATTCATGGAAAGATTTTTTGTCGTTCGTTCCGACCAATTTTTTAGACCTAAAACGCCCATCCCTATATTTTCTCCGCTCCCGCCCAGAAGACTTTCTCCTGAAATTCCTATGAAAAAATCAACACCTGAAATGTCTAATGCTTCTTTTCCCATTGTTGATAATATGCTTTGAGTTTGATTAATGCTGGCGGTTTCCGGAAGTTGAATATTCGCAAATAAAACGCCTTGATCCTCTTGAGGAAGGAAAGAAGTCGGCGTTTTATAAAACATAAAACCAATGACGCCGATCGTCAAAACCGTTAAAAAACTTGTCAACATAAGACGATTGCTTAAAAAAACAACACCCGCCGTGTATTTTGATCGTGTTTTATCTAAAATATCATTAAACTTTTTGAAAAGAAAAAAAGGTTTTTTTTCTCTTGTCTCTTTCTTTAAAAAAAGAGCACATAAAGCAGGGCTTAAAGTCAATGCATTTATCGCTGAAAAAATAACGGCCGTGGCTATTGTAACTGCAAACTGTTGGTAAATTTTTCCAGTTATTCCAGCCATTAAACCGACCGGAATAAATATGGACAATAAAACCATTGTCGTCGCAATAATAGCACTTGCGATTTGTTCCATCGCTTTATCCGCAGCTCTTGTGGAATCTATTTTTTCTTTTTGCATTAAGTATTGTACACGCTCGACGACGATAATTGCATCGTCTACGACTAAACCTATTGCCAAAATCATCGCGAATAAAGTCAATATATTAATATCAAAACCCAGTAAGTATATAACAATAAACGTTGCGATTAATGAAACAGGAATTGTGATCATTGGAATAAATGTTGCTTTAATGTCTTGTAAAAACAAGAAAACAACCCCTATAACCAATAAGAATGTTAATGCGAGAGTTTGAATAATGCTTTGTATGGAAGAGCGGACAAAAAGAGTTGAATCATAGGCTATTTCAAAACGCATGTCTGGTGGGAAGGAAGCGCTGAGAAGGTCCATTGTTTTTTTGACTTCTGTCATGATGGATAAAGCGTTAGAGCCGGGTGTTTGGCTGAGACCTAAAATGACGGCGGGATCATCGTTGTAAGAAGCTTTAAGCGTGTAAGTGTCGGCTCCCATTTCTATCCGTGCGACATCTTTTAAGCGAATGATCCCTCCTGTATCGGAAGTCGTTAGAATAATTTGTTCAAAATCTTCTACGGTTTTCAGAAGTCCTTTAGCCAACAAAGTTAAAACAAGTTGTGTCTCTTTGGGACTGGGAGCCGATCCGATTTGTCCAATCGCCGCTTGAATGTTTTGTGTTTCAAGAACATGGACTACGTCTGATCCGGTTAATCCCAAAGAAGCTAATTTTATTGGATTTAGCCAAATGCGGACACTGTTTTGAGGACCATATATTGAAACTGTGCTGATGCCCGAAACGCGTTCCAGTGGATTTTGTATCATTGTGTACGCATAATTGGATAAGTATAAATCCGAGTATGAGTTATTGGGAGAACGTAAAACAAGCATCGCTAATATATTAGCTGATTGTGTTTTGACGGATAGGCCTTCTTGAGTGACAATATCAGGTAATTCGCTCATAACTTGCTGTAGTCTGTTTTCGACTTTAACCTGCGCCATATCCGGATCGGTTCCTATGTCGAAAGTGATGGTCAGTGTATAGTTCCCTTCATCCGTAGAGGTCGATTCCATATAGAGCATTCCTTCTACGCCGTTGAGTTCATTTTCTATCGGAATGGCGACTGTCTCACTGAGCACTTCTGCTCCGGCTCCTGGATAAACGGCGGAAACAATAACTTGCGGAGGCGTTATTTGCGGATATTGCGCTATTGGTAAGACGATAATTGACATGAGCCCTAATAGGACCATAACAATCGAAACAACAACAGCAAAACGAGGACGATGAATAAAAAAACTTGAAAAACTCATAGATCATCCTTCTTCTTTAAATCAGAGGAGGGTTGTTTACTTAATTCGATTTTTGTTTGATTTATTACAACGTCTCCCGGTTTTAATCCTTGTTCAATTAAAAAATTCGATCCTACGGCCGGACCTATGATCACGGGGGTCTGATGAGGTTGATCTTCTTGAAGCGTGTACACAAAATGACCAGTCGGTTCTAAATGGACTAATCTTTGAGGAATTAAAATCGCTTTTTCTATCTTTTTTTCCAATAAAACAGTGACATAAGCTCCCGATAATAAAAGCTTTTCAGGATTGTTGAAATCAGCGTATACATTTACGGAACTTGTTTGCGGCGTTACTTCGTTATTAAAAAATTGAACACTTCCGAGTTCTTTGAAAATAGAACCGTCTGCTAAACGTAATTTTAGAATCCAGTCTTTAAAAGGGTGATGCGGATTCTTTGTCTTTTGTTCTAAATATACCTTGTCGGGAATAGAAAAAACAACGCGTATGGGAGTATATTGAATAAGTTTAATAAGAGCTTCTCCAGAAGGCGAAACATAATCTCCGGGAGTGACTTGAACATCTCCGACAAGACCGGGTATCGAGGCTGTTATGATTGTATATCCAAGATTAATAGCAGCCATTTCTTGAGCCGCTTGAGCAGAAGCAACATCGGCTTGCGCAGATAAATACGCCGTCTTCGCATTATCTAAATCCGTTTGTGAAATCGCTTTTCCGCCGGCTTTTTGCATCCGTTCATAATAAATTTTCGCGTTTTCATAAGCTGCTTGACTTTGCAGAACTTTCGCTTCGCTCGAGGCTAAAGACGCTTTGTATTCGTCTTGACGCAAAATAAACAAAGTTTCTCCAGCTTGAACCGTTTGTCCTCCTTGAACCAAAACTTGTTCTATATAGCCGGATATCATCGGAACAACAGAAACAGAATGAAGCGGTATAACATATCCTATGTACGTTTCTTCTAATGTAACTTCTTCTTCGTGAACCGTCAGCGTGCGAAAAGTATCTTCTCCTTCGGCAGAAACCGGCGGTAAAAAATTTTGCCTCTTCTCATGGTATATGTAAAAACCTGCTCCGCAGATAATTGACAATAATAAAAAAATAATGATGTCTTTTATGTTCTTGAGCATAATTCCCCCTTTGAGGGGGAAATAATAATTAAAAACTTCTTTTTCAAGGCTTTTTTCCTTTTTTTATAAGCAGTTATGTATAAAGACCTACTTTTATATGAAAAAAATCTTGTCAAACGATTTTTTCCTCTCTATCTTTTAAAAAAGGAGATGTTTATGTTACGAAAAATTGCGTTGTTTTTACTTCCATTCCTCGTTTTTTTAGGAATGCTCTCTTTGTTAATCATGGTATGGTATGTCGCTTTACCTATTTTAATTGTTTTGTTCATCATTTCATGGATTCGCTCCAGACAAATTCAGAAAATTTGGATGCGCTTTTATTCCTCTCCGGCCGGGAAACAAAGAAAAAAAGATGAGAATATCATTGATGCTGTTTATGAAGAAATAAAAGAATAAAAAATTTATTAAAATCCATGCAAAATCAGATTCCTAAAATTGCTTTTTGTTATGACTTCGATGGGACTTTATTTCCCGGAAACGTCTTGATTAAAAGCTTAAACGCAGAAATAAACGATATCTGGGAAAAAGGATATCAACATTCTTTAAAAAACGCCAGCGAATCCATGTTGTCTTGTATGTACGCTTTGTTAAAAGAAGCTGAAAAACATAAAATTTCTTTTACTCGACAGACAATGCGAGAAATAGGCGCGGAAATCAAATTCTACGATGGCGTACCTACATGGTTTGACCGAATTAACTCTTATGCCGCCGCTAAAGGACTGTTAGCAGAACATTATATTATTTCCGCAAATTTGGAAGAGATTATTAAAGGAACTTCCATTTCGGCTTTTTTTAAAAGAATTTACGCCTCTTCTTTCGTCTACAATCTCCGAGGAAGACCGGTCTGGCCCGCAAGAGTGCTTAATTATACGACAAAAACACAATATCTCTTTAGAATTAATAAAGGATGTTTAGATATCAATGATTTCAATGTAAATTCTGTTATCTCTCAGAAAGACAGAAGAATTCCTTTTTCTCAAATGGTTTACATCGGAGACGGACTGACAGATATTCCTTGCATGAAAATAGTCAAAGAAAAAGGAGGTCTTTCTATCGCCGTTTATAACCCTGAAGTAGAAAAACAAGTAAATATCGCTCATAAGCTGTTGAATGATGAAAGAGTAAATGTTATTTCTCCTTGTGTCTATACACCTCATTCTTTTATAGAAAAACAAGTTAAAATTTTTATTGATAAAATAAATGCAAAATTTAAAAAACTATCTTGAATAATTCCATAAATATCTCTATTTCTCTTAAAAAAAGAAAGGAAAATAGTATGATGCTTTGTTTGTTCTTTGATGTGGATGCTCTTTCTAAAGATTTTTTACTCAATCATCCCGTAACAGGATGTCAATCCGTCTTCTTTGAAAAGGAATTTAATAATCCTGAAACTTTGACGTTGGAGCCGTATAAAAACGCTCAAGTCATTTCTGTTTTTCCTCACTCAGAGGCACTTAAAAACAGTTACTTGGACTTTTTTCCAAACTTAAAACTTATTGCAACACGATCAACAGGATTTAATCATATTGATTTAGAATATGCTCGGAAAAGAAATATCTCCGTCGTTCACGTCCCTCATTACGGCGAGATTACCGTCGCAGAGTTTACAATCGGAACAATGATCGGCTTGTCTCGTAAAATTTACAAAGCGAAATCTCAAATGAAGGCAAATAACGTTCATATCAACGAATATATCGGGTTTGATTTGTTTAATCGAACTTTGGGCGTTATCGGAACAGGAGCTATCGGACAACATGTCATTAAACTTGCGAAAGCTTTCGGAATGAAAATTCTCGCCTTTGATCCGTTCCCTCATCAAGCTGTCATGGATTTAGGTGTTGATTATGTGAGTTTGACCGAATTATACAAAAATGCGGATATTATTACATTGCATTGTCCTGCGACAAAAGAAAATTATCACTTATTGGATGAAACAGCTTTTTCTCAAATGAAACAAGGCGTCTGTATCGTGAATACGGCTCGAGGCAGCTTGATTGATACGGAAAGTTTGTATAACGCTTTAAAGTCCGGGAAAGTCGGCGGAGCCGCTTTGGATGTCCTTGAAAATGAAGATATTATTACTCAGCGAGAAATTTCAACGGATATGAATACTCAAGAGCATGACTTTTTTATAGATTCTGTCATTAACTTTAAAATGATGCAGCTGGATACGACACTCATTACGCCGCATATTGCGTTTAATACAACAGATGCCGTTCACAGGATATTACAGACAACCGTGGAAAATATTCAGGCTTTTGAAAAAGGGCAAATTCTTCATTCTGTTTTTCATAACTGATATCTTTTTACAGATTGATTTGATTCTAAAAAGATGCTGATAACCGCAGTCGCTTCGGATAAAAACAGCTTTTACACGACTGTCTGATTTTCTGATGATGCGCTTTATAAAAAGTATTTTATCGAGACTTTTTCGTTATAACATGAGCGACTAAAACAGTCGTTGTTGTATGAGGTTCTGAGAAACGATCAAAATATTTCCAAAAAGAATCACTTTTTTCACGTATATCCGGCGTCATTTGTTGTTGGACGGTTTTTTTGAAAAAAGCCATTTCTTGAGCGTTCATAGATCTTTTTACATTATTTTGAGTAATGGAAAAACCGGTGATGGTGGTTGCATTAAAATAAGTGTTTCCGACACAAAATGCAAAGCCGACGCATTGTTCGGATAGCTTTTTTTGAGGGGAAGTTTCTATAATACAAGGTAAAAAAGAACGCACATTAGTCTGATAAATAGCATCAGATGTGTTAAAGACGGTTTGATATTCTTCCGAATTAGAAAAGACTCTGTTAATTAACTTGCTTAGTAAAGTATCAAACCGAAGCGCGCTGTTGATCAAAGGAGATCCTTCTATTTTTTTAGGTAAAAAGCCTAAATCTTGCCCCCCGCGAATAGCTTCGATAATCGGTTTTTTTATGTTTTTTAAATCTTTTTCCGTCATCGGACGTTCAATAAAAGGATTTTGAACAGAGGCAACTCGGAAAGATAAAATAGGAATCTCTCCATCAAAAGACTGCTTTCCGTTAATTTTTTCCAACCGAACACGGTATAAAAATTGTTCATGTTTCAATTCAACGCCCGGAGAAGTTCCTTTTAGTAAAGAGACATTCGCCAATCTGGGATCTTTTTCCTTTGCTTTTTGAAATTCAATAGGATTAACAGGTTTTTGTTTTTGCCAAGCGTAAGGAGGTTGCTGTTTGCTTAATTGATTTTCTTGATATTCTTTGAATACAGAGGATATTCCGGAAATCGCTTCTTTTAAAGAGTCAATGGTTTCTTTTTCGGTTTTTTTAGGGATAATGGAAATACCGGCTTCTTGAGAAGTTTCTTTTTCCGGCAAGACGATTAAAGCTCCTCTGAAAGAAGCGGTTGTATCATTTCCAGAAGGGTGAATTAACTTTAAGACGATGCGTTGTGCAAAAGGCTTTACTTCGGCAATTTTTTGAGCAGTGACAGGATCTTTCAATGCTTGAGAAACAAAGCTTTTTAAGAGTTTTTGATCGGCAGCGCTGGTTTGCTCGGCAAATTGGAATGGAGTAGGTAAAGAAGCTTCTTTTTGTTCCAATTTTGTTGGCGGCAGAGGCTTTCCCGAAAAAGCAGCTTCCGCCGAGGACGAATGAGCAAATAATAAAGAAGCTGCCGTTGATAGCGAAAGTATTTTACTTTTTAAACTCATAAGAACTCCATTTCAAAAATTGCTTTACGTTTATGTGGTTGCAGTTACGATTATTCTTACAGACCGCTCATTATTTTTACCTCTTTGCCGGATGTCCGTATCCAAGCCTGTAAAGGATAAAGATATTTCCTTTTTTGCTTCAATATGCATACGGCCAACCGGTGACTTGAATTTTTCTATATTTTCCTGATCTTAACCTCTCTTTTTTCTCGCAAAACCACAAACATCTCACAAATTATCGAAGTCGTAACGCAAATTATTTCAAACGCTGCTTCAAGCTTTTGTTACTTTAATTGTTTTGAGCGTTCATTTCGTTTGTTTATCAAACTCCTTCAAAATTTTTCTACGTATGCGGAAAAACAAAGAAAGATTTTAAGG
>CALXXA010000054.1 GCA_944392585.1 uncultured Alphaproteobacteria bacterium
AACTGCCAAATAGAAAGTACTGAATCAAAAGCAGAGAAATCATCACACCTTATATGATTATCCTTTAAAATAAAACCATCACTAATAGAACGAAGGTAAGCAACATCATGAAGAGTGATATATAAATCACGACAAGCCTTATACGAAAAATCGGTTAAATTATTACCAAAAAAAGTGAGTTCACGCTTTACAATATCAGGACTAAACTTGCGCACTAAAATATAATACAAAGAAAGATTTGTAAAAGAATCAACATTATATATATCAATACCGCAAGATTTTAAATCAACGTCACAATCATGAGATTGAAAGAAATGCATAAATCTATGATTTTGATTATAAACTTTATTATCAAATTCATAGGCAAGTATATCACGACCAAAGGTCGTTAATTCCCTATCATATAAATAGCTTTTGCCATCATATGATTTACGTTCATAAGATTTACCTTTAGTAGAAACATTTTTATACTTCAACTTATTAAGGATAAACCGAGGGACTGGAACTTGACAGCATAAAACAGGATTAAAAATGCCATGTTTTAAAGTACTTGCAAAATCATACAAATTACAAGCATCTATAGCGGTAATACCTAACTTGTTACTCTGCCAATGTTTAGGAAAATACTTGCGCATCTTAAAATAATTTCTTCTGTCTAAGAGATAATTACTTATTTCAGGACTTTCAAAATATGACAAATCTTTTGTTATATACTTCGACACATAAAAAGCACTACCAGTCTTAGACAATAATTCGGGAGTAACTCCATTACCAAAGTTATCGACATAGCAACCCTTTCTTTTGTCAAATTTAGGAAACATAAAACCATAAGTCCAACATTTTCGACAAGTTTCAACAAATTGAAACAAATCTACATGGCGCTCCAAAAAGAACATACCATGGTAATGAGGGCGACGGGTATTCTTACCATATTCAGATGTAAAAAAGTACTTATAAGAAGATGGACCAAAAAGACGATTAATAGATACTTTAAGACGATTCAAAAAGGTAGTAACGTCTGAATGATTAAAGCAGGGGAACTCAAAGTCGGAGTCCTTATCCTTATAAATAGGCAAACACAAATCATTATAGGAAAATGTTAAAAAAACGCCAAACCCACCACGTTTATACAAAGAATCAAGCTCAAAAGATATACGAGTAAGCCAATCATTTTTCACGTATTGACGACATTCATGACATTTTCCACATGGAACCTCATGAAAAAAAGGCATTATCGAACTTACCTTATAAGTTGAATTGTTTTTAACACGGATAGGGTTTAGACACATAATTAATTAGATTTTTCAGGTAACATATAACATTTCATACTGCCCGTAGGGGTATCAACACTCATTACATGAGTGCCCTCAGGTAAAACAGCAATAGTATCTTTTTCAAGTACATTAATTTCCATATTGTTACCTGAGATCTCCCAAGAACTACCACAAGAAGATACAATAATAGAAACAACTGTCATAAGAATAACAGAGGCAAGTCCATAAAATAATCCTTTCATAAAAATTTCTTTTGTTTATAAAATACAATTGTGTCGACTGAAAACATTTGCAAATACTTAGTGCCCGACACGTGACAATAAGCTAGCATAACCCCCTTATTATTTGGAATTGTAGGATAACGGAAAAATTTAAAATTTTTCCTATCTACACTAAAGCGCACGCCATAAGGAAGGTCTTTTAATGAACATTGATTAATAAATGCTCGTTTTTTTTGAGTACCCATAACTAAAAAAATTATTTTTCAGAGTAATAATAATACTTTTATACAAAACAACCAAATCCGAAAGGAGAAATAACACTTTTTAACGGATTTGTCACTTTATATAGAAGTGTCGGAAACCTTGTACCGATTGACAATTTATTGGCAAGTCGTATGCCCGTCGCAAGTTAGACGGGATTTTGACTGATAGACGCAAATTTATTTTATCAGCAATGTTTTCGGTTATATTTTTAATTAGGGCGTTACCCTACGGGTCAGGCTTTACGCTACAATCCTCACTTCGTTGCGGGATTTTCGCTGCAATCCTAACGCTCGCAACGCGAAAAGTACAACAAAAACGCAAGCGTTTTTGACGCTCAAAACAATCTAAAAAAAATGTTATACAAAGTCTAACATTTTCTTCAGATAATTTTTCACTCTACGAAAAAAAATTTCGGGACAAACAAGAACTACGGTTTGTGCAAAGACATAAGGGATATCCGTTTAAAAAAAAACGGATAGCCAAAAGGATATCCGTTTAAAAAAAACGGATATCAAAAAGGATATCCGTTTAAAAAAAACGGATAGCCAAAAGGATATCCGTTTTAAAATTACTCCAAAAGAGAACCTCGACCATACAAACCTTTACGAGGAGTATTAAAAGGGTTGTCCCAATCATCTCCAAAAGTATCGAGATCATAAATACTACCTGGATCAGAATTTGAAGAAGAAGAATCGGAAGCTTGCGAGGGTAAACCATCCTTTAAGGCAGACATAAAATTATCAACACCAGAAGAAACTGCATCATTAACAAAGCTAAGCCATTCTCTAGCAGCTTTCGCATCAGTCCAATCAATAGTGCTGGCAGCGAGCTCGATTTTTTTAGATATCAAATCATAAGTCCTACGAATATTTTCATTTATTAGTTCCTTTGCAGCTATATCAGCTCCACGAGTAACACGAGCAAAAACGTTTGCAAGATCCTGTCCTACTTTCTTTGCCAATATAAGCGAACGTTCCGCTGCCGATTCCATAGATTTAGCATTGTTTAAATCTATGCGTGAATATATTTCTGACAAACCAGCATTCAACTTTAATGAATAAGAATCCAAATCCTTAACCAACATTTCATACTCACCACGTTTCATATCAACAGAAATTTTCTTCAATTCATTAGTAAACTGCAGCATATCAACTTCATTCTGTTTCAAATCGTTTGACAAGCGCTTTGAAACAAGTTCTTCAGCAACAATAGCAATGTTGTCTTCCATAGTTGCTTCCTGAAGTTTAATCTTATTCTTCAAATATTCACCCTGTTCAACCTTTAATTTCTTTGACGCTACCAAATCATCAATACGAGCAGTCTGTTCAGCTGCAGCACCAACATTTAAAATATCTTGATGTTTTTCCTGAGATTTAAGCAAATCAGACTGAGATTTTTTAATCAAAGCATCAACGCCCAAATCCGATATACTTGCAAAAGAGCGTGCGAGTTCAGACAATGAAGATTGACGCGACTGCATGGCTCCTGAAACAGAGGGTGCAGCACCTGGAGAGGGGGTAGAAGCCATAGAAACATTAGGAGCTGCAGCACCTGTACCACCAGACATAGTAGATAAACCAGCAGCCTTATTTGCAGCCCTTTGAATAGAAGGCAACTGATAAGCTAATTCTTTTTGACGTTTATAAGCAATATCTGCATTCTCTTGACCATATAAAAAAGCTTGCTCATTTAATTTTTGCTGATAATTGAATTGTTCTTGCAACAATTTCTGATTGTATCCCTGGGATGCAGCTGCATTATAAATGGAAGTTCCAGCACCCATGAGGGTGCTAAAACCTGAAAGACTTAATAAAGCAATTGTTAACGGATCCATAAAATTAAGATTGTTGAACGTTAATAGAACTATTATCATGACTTTCGTCAAATGTATCATAACTCTGTGAAATAGGTTTCATTCGATTCGTAAGTACTATATCAAATACCGTTTGTGATATAAAGTTATCATCATCAGGCTTATTAAGTTCCGTTCCAGAATTATAAAAAATACGATCATAATTACCTAAATAAGGATATTTATTAAAATACTGCCACTCCTCAGAAGCTTCAGGAACAGAAGTAACAATAATATCAACACTCGAATCAGGACGTTCGTTAATAACAACATTAGAAATTATCTTGTCGAGATAGTAAGAAGAAAGAGAAGCAAGAGTACCACGTAGAGACATATCTCCATTTACAATATTACGTTTTTGCTTCAACCTAGAATAACGAGGAATCCAACCAAAACCAACATCATTCATATTTGTGTCAAATTTACAAGATGGAGACCAACCAAAACCACAATCGGGGAATAACTGATTTTTAGATGATATTTCATAACCTAAAGCATCATACTCATCAAGGAACATAGTATCAGAATCCGTACAATAATTAGAGCCGTCAGTACCATTAGAAAAAGCACTTTCTGCAACAACAACAGAAAGAACTATGAATATACCGGAAGATGGCGCAGTATATTTAAAAGATTGATTCTGTAATTCACCTAAAGACTTGCCAGCATAAGCGCCAAGATATTCACCAGCACCATCAGAAGAAGCAGTATCCGAAGTTGAAAAAACTGCCGATATAGGAGCACGCATACGATGATAACTACATTTTGAAGCATCCCTAAATATAGTATTCGACAAATCACCAAATCCATGAACACGAAGCCATTCATTTATCTTATTACCAATAACACTATCTTTGTTAACATATCGAGTAACACGTTGTAACAAATTAAGTGCAACAGCAGACAATTGACCGTTTGTAACCAAAGGAGCTTTAGTTGAACTATTAACAGGGTTTACAACAACAAGGTTAGGAGTTTCAGCACTATTAGAAATAGTAGAGAATGTATATGCAATATCATTTGAAGGATTATCACGATGAGCAGAAACATAATTAAGTTGCTCAGAATAATACACAGAAGTCAAAAATAAAGCAAAATCGTAAAACTCTGAAACAAAAGAAGAATTAGGAGAAGACCATTCAGATGAGTTGGCATACTGACAGCCTAGTCGAGAATAATCCGATTCAAAAAATTTAATCAAAGAATAGCATTCTGTCTGGGCCCAAGAAAAAGTACGTGACGGGTTATAAGTATCAAACCAAGCCTTGTAGAAAGCAAGAATAGGCAAAACTGATAATTTATCATTATCATTAATATTAAGTCCATAACCAAGTCCAAGAAATATCTTTCGTAGCTGTTTGCCTTCATTGCTCAAACGGAACAATAAAAGATCAGTAGAATTAATCGGCAAAATAAAATCTGCATTCGAAAAAGTAATACCTCTATCATAACCAAAACGGACTTTTGATCGAAAATAATTGCCTAATGAATTTGAAGTATAATAAGCATCAACTAAATCAGGAATTTCACCTAAATCTTCATTATAATCATACTGAAAAGAACCTGAAAAACCAGAAGCAGAAGCAGCAGAGGACAACTTTGCAGTTCTAACATCACAAAAACAATTTATCAAAAGATTGACAAGAAGAGCATTTGAAATTTCAGGAACTCGAGCAGGTATAATAGTGTTACCACCTGAAAATGGATACGGTTTTTTCGAGCGTATAAAATCATACCATGGACACAACTGGACCATGGGAACAAATCGAGTATACGTTTCTTCATAAACATTTCCCATTGTAGGAACTGGGAGAGGAGCGAGCCTTAACAACTCAGAAAATCTACCAGAAACAACATCTCCATCATCCATAAGCAAATGAAATTTTGGCTGAACCAAGCCAAAATTAAAAGTAGTATTAACGTCAAAACGTAAGCGGTGAGAATAACGCTTATTGTTACGACCTAAAGAAATTTTATCAAATGACATATTTTTAATTATTTATTTTCATTATTAAACAATTCATCGCAAGCTGAAATAACATCTTCTGGGGTACTAATATCCAAAGAAACAGGAGAAAGAGGAACGCCAGCAGCTAAAAGATTTGACAACTTATAATCTGAGGGCAAAGGAATAGCTTTTTTCTTATAACCTAAAGATAAAGAAACAATATCTCCTGAAAGAGATTGTGTTCTTTGAACAATACCTTCCTTAAAAGGAATACCCTTACGAAAAGAAAAAAAATTTTTACGATTTCGAAACATACTAACAATACTTTTTATCAAATTTATACTTAAAATTAAAGGAAGCATCTTTTTGTTCACATTCTCTTCTTATACGTTCCTTAAAATTATTATCCGATTCAATACGGCTAATAAACTGCCAAATAGAAAGTACTGAATCAAAAGCAGAGAAATCATCACACCTTATATGATTATCCTTTAAAATAAAACCATCACTAATAGAACGAAGGTAAGCAACATCATGAAGAGTGATATATAAAT
>CALXXA010000055.1 GCA_944392585.1 uncultured Alphaproteobacteria bacterium
AAAGTAATACCCTCAAGAATATTATCACTATATAATAAGAACTCATTAATCGGAGAAAAATTTTTATATTCGTCCAAAGTAAATATTTTTGATTGTGTAATTTTCGGATTGACGAGAGCTTCTTGCACGTTATTTCTCTTTTCTAAAAATCAAAATATGTTGATGAATCAAAGAAGGAATATAGGCAAACGGATAACCGTAAATATGAAGCATTTTAGAATCATCGTGCCAAATAATGTCAGATTTCAAGACAAAACCGGGAATAGATGAAATGGTATGCGCTAATTCTCCTGACAGAAGATGAAATTCCTTACCTCGATACATATCTCCGATAAACACAGCCATATAAGCATTATCCTTCAAGACCGGAAGCGTTTTTTCAAAAATAGACTTCATTTCCGCCAACCATTCTTCTTTAGTTTGCAAATTTTTATCATTAAACTTTGATAATTTAGATTCGCGAGCAGCGGCAGCAGAACGCGTTTTAGTTACTTGATCCATAATCCAATAAGGAACATCCGTAATAACAAAATCAACGGATACCGGAGCAATTTCTTTTAATTTTTCATTAGCATCACCGACCAAAACCGGAAATTGTTGCAATCCTTCCAACTGGCAAACCTGATTATAAATCTGCACCCATTTTTCGTTAAGCTCAATACCAATAGCATTTCGTTCACAGAGAGCAGCCCCGAGCAAAGATCCGCCGACACCGGCTAAAGGATCAAGAATCAACTGTCCTTTTTTAGAAAAAACTTTAATCAAATCAGCACATAACTGAGGCGGCTTTTGTCCTCCGTGTTGAGAACGCAATTTATGCTGCAAATTTGAAGGATATATTTTAGATATGACGGTTTTAGTCCAAAACTGCCACTCTGCACCGGTCAAATCATTTAGTTTATTTCTTTTATCATAAGTTGCTGTTTTTTTGGTACGTTTAGAAATATGTTTTGGTTCTTTAATGTTTTCACCGAATAAATTTTGCATTATGCGCTCTCCAATCACTTCTACGAAGTATAAGAGGATAATATATCAAAAGTCCAGAGGTTTTTAATTTTTATCTGACAAAATATTAAGACGTATCACTCTTAAAGAATATCACACAAAATATGAATAGATTTGATCTTATTAGAAGCAAATACAGATAAAAAATTTTTACCAATTTCAAAAATAAAAGCCTTTTCCCAATTATACATATTCCGATTATTGGGAGATAAAACATCACTTTCGTTAAAATCTGCTATATCTAAATCAAACTTTGAATTAAAATAAGATTTGTCCTTATATAAAAACATATCCGGCTGACAAATAACCTTAATGATATGCGTTTATGTGGTTAGCACAACTATTTATAAACATCAATAGAACATACTATAGTGGGACAAATTGTCCCGCGAAGGCAAAAAGAAAAGGCTTTGAGATTTTTCTCAAAGCCTTGCTTTTCCTTGGTTGCGGGGGGAGATATCGCTTTAGAAGGGATAAAGGGGTTTGGTCAAGGAATAGAACAGGGATTTTTAAGAATGGCAAATAGAATGAGTATGAATAACTTAAAAAAATGGAGTGATAATATTTTTGATGGAGCATACACACGCCAAGAACAAAATTTTGAAAATAAATTAAAATCACAAAACTTAGGAACTCCGCTTAAAGTGGCTAATGCTGCAATAGATATTGGATCTCCTGCCAAAATATATAAAAAAGCATATAAAAAAATGGGACAACAATATTTAGAAGAACCTATAAAAAAATATATTAAAGACCCATTAAAAACTATTTTCAAGTCTAAATAACTTATTATTTTTTCAATAGAATCTTGACATCAAAATAGGAACTTAATATTCTAAATTCCTATTTTGATGTATAAGAGATTAATACAATGCTCAAAAACAAATTAAAAAATTCTATTTTATTTTTGGTACAATTCTTTTTTTCTTTTAAAGGAACTATAGATGGCACAGGTTTTTTACTGGCTGTTTTAGTGCTTTCAACATTAGGTGATTTTGCGTTCAATTCAGAAAATTTTCTTCTGAAAATAATATCTTTCGGAATTATATTTTATTCCTCATTGGCAATCATTCAAAAAAGAAATCGAGATTTAGGAAAAAAAGGAAATATTTCAATAATCATAACAACGCTCTGTTTTGCATTCATAAGCATTGTCCATCTTTTACCTTCTCATATAACAAAGACAGCCTTAACCGCTGTAATGATTATTTTTATGCTGTTGGGTATTTATTATAGTTTTGCGCCTCAAAATTCCAAGAAAAATATGGTATTAACTTCATATCTTTTAAAAAATCCAAATATTTATATCATAGCTTGTTTTGCCCTCTTCGGACTTTTAAACTTTCTCATCAAGATTTATGTTAGTCATTATTTTTAGAATTTTATTTTACAATAAAACATATTCAGATATTTTTATCAGCAATAAATTTTGAAGGAAGGACCTCCATTCTTGGGTTATCTTTATATTTTATAATAAGTCCTTATTTTTCAAGGCTTTTAACAACAAATCCGTTGATGGTTAAAATAAAGTTATTATAATTTATATAAAATATTGTGTAATGATAATAACTTGGAGAACATTATGGGGATAGGAAAACAAGCTAAAATATTAAACGCAAAACAACAAACCATGGTTTTATCCTATTTGGAAAATACCAGATATCCACTCAGAAACAAAATAATGTTTTTATTGAGCTTCAAAGCCGGTTTAAGGGCCAAGGAAATATCCCAACTCACATGGTCGATGGTATGTGATAGCGAAGGGTATATATCAGACAGCATCAATTTACCAAATAACGCTTCTAAAGGTAAATATTCCGGTCGGATTATA